>JAJZFR010000253.1 GCA_021805265.1 Acidobacteriota bacterium
TAGGCCATGCCTCGCCCGACCAGGCGCGCACACGTGCCATGCGAACAGCACCCTCAGTGCGTAAACTCGACCGCTGCCCCGCGCGTCGCGTCCGGGCGAAGCCCCGCGTCCTCGAGCCGTCCGAAGATCATCTTTCCGCTCGCCGTCTGGAGCACGCTGGTCACCGCGATCTCGACCGATCGGCCGATAGCCCGCCGCGCGTGATCCACCACCACCATTGTCCCGTCGTCCAGATAGCCAACCCCCTGGTTGAACTCCTTGCCTTCCTTGAGGATGAGAATCTGCATCTTCTCCCCAGGCAGCACGACCGGCTTGAGCGCGTTGGCCAGGTCGTTCACGTTCAGCACATCCACCTGGTGCAGGTGCGCGACCTTGTTCAGGTTGAAATCGTTGGTGACCACCTTGGCCTCCCACTTCTTGGCCAATTCGAGCAGCTTCAGGTCCACTTCCTTGATCGCCGGAAAGTCGTCCGTCACAATCTGTATCTCGAGGTTGGCGTTCGACTGCATGCGCTGGAGCATGTCCAGCCCGCGCCGGCCGCGCTGCCGCTTCGAGGAATCGGGCGAGTCCGCCACCGTCTGCAACTCCCGCAGCACAAACTCGGGGATCACGAAGACCCCGTCCATGAAGCCGGTCTCCGCCACATCGGCGATCCGCCCGTCAATGATGACCGACGTATCGAGCACTTTGAAGCTCCGCCGCTGGCTCTTTTCTCCGCTGAAGATCACGCCCAGAGCTGCCGGATTGAGCAGCTCGCCTTTGCTGGTGCCGACCAGCAGGCCAACATAGGTCATCACCAGTAGTACAAAGACCTGAATTGCCGCCGTGGTTGCGCCCGCCGGAAGCGCCGAGCGAAGCACCAGGCAGAACAGCGACGCGCCAACAATCCCCAGTACGCTGCCGATCACCGCTCCAATCAGGGGCCGCAGGGTCAGCGCCCGCACTCGAAGCTCAAAGACGATCACCGCTGCGGAAGCCAAAGCTCCGCCGCCCGCCGCCAGCGGCGCGGAGACTCCAAAGGGTTTGAGAAAGAAACAGACGGCAGCCACAAGAGAGACGAAAAGAATCCGTAACAGAATGAGATCCATGCCAACCACGACTCCGGCCAGAGACAGAACAAAATCGCCAGCCATTTCAAACTGGGAGTATGCATACCGATGTATACGGTCGTCAAGCTGACTGTCTGGAAAGTGTCGCGCAGGGTCAGTATTTGGGAATCCCAGGATCGATCTCGTCCGACCAGGCGAGGATGCCCCCCGCCAGATTGCTCACGCGTGTGAAGCCGTTCTGCCGGAGCAGCTCGGCGACGCGCTGGCCGCGCACCCCCGAGCGGCAGTGAACGATGATCTCGCGGTCTTTGTCCAACTCGTTGAGCCGCGCAGGTACTTCACTCTGCGGAATCAGGTGGCCGCCAAGATGCGCAATCTGATATTCGTATGGCTCGCGAACATCGAGCAGAAGATGGTCTTCGCCATTCTCGCGTCGCCGGTTCAGTTCACGGACGGTCATCTGGGGGATTCCGTTTTTCACGGCGCTCTCCGTTTGGGTTGAGATTGCCGATGCGCCCGGCAGGCCGCAGAATTCCGGGTAATCTATCAGCGCTGTAATCGTCGGCCGGTCGCCGCAGACCGGGCACTCCGGGTTGCGCCGCAGCTTCACCGTATGGAAGCGCATGGCGAGCACATCGACCAGCAGCAGCCGCCCGATCAGCGGCTCGCCGCAGCCGAGGATCAGCTTGATCGCCTCCGCCGCCTGAAGCGTCCCGATGATCCCCGGCAACACCCCCAGCACCCCGCCCTCGGCGCAGTTGGGGATCATCCCCGGCGGCGGCGGCTCGGGATACAGGCAGCGATAGCAGGGACCACCCGGCGCGGCAAAAACACTCGCCTGGCCCTCGAAACGAAAGATGCTCCCGTAAACATTCGGCTTGCCCAGCAGGACGCACGCGTCGTTCACCAGGTACCGCGTGGGAAAGTTATCCGTTCCATCGACCACCAGGTCGTAGTCGGCAACCATCTCGAGCGCGTTGTCGCGGGTCAGCATCGAGTCGTGCCCGATGACCCGCAGCGCCGGATGGAGCGCCGTCAGCTTGCGCGCCGCCGAGGCGATCTTCTTCGTCCCCACGTCCGGCGTTGTGTGCAGCACCTGGCGCTGAAGGTTGCTCAGCTCGACCACATCCCCATCCACCAGGCCAAGAGTACCCACTCCCGCTGCGGCCAGATAGAGCGCCACCGGCGAGCCAAGACCACCCACCCCCACACAAAGCACTCGCGCGGCCTTCAGCTTCTGCTGCCCGCTCACGCCCACCTCGGGCAGGATCAGGTGCCGCGCAAAACGATGCGCTTCCTCGTCGGTAAGCTCAGCCAACTGGCTGCGATTCTGGTCTCGATCCGCCATTGGCGACGCATCCATTCTTGAACCTTTGCGTATCCCCGGTCAGGAACCGCGTTGCCTGCATCCAACTCGTGCAGCTTTGCCGATCATTATCACTCAATCTGCCACAATACTTCCATCGGAGGAGTGCGCATGGATGCTCGCCTGGCCACAACGCCGCAAGCGGTTCCCTTCAGTGGTCGCCACAGGCGCTCGTTTGTCAAATAATCTGTGGAAAACTTCCTCCCTTCGTCAATTTTTCAACACGCGACATTCGTCCCATCCCATGCACCGTGAACCTGTTTTCAATCACTTACGTCGCATCGACCGGGCACTGACCAGGTGTGCAGCAGCCCGGAACGAGAGAAAATACACATACCACCCCCCTGTTTGCAGTACCCTCTGTGTATTATCTGGTAAACACCTGAAAATGCCTTCAGAGGCAAGGATCGACCTGGACGAGCGGGACAACCGGGACGACCGGGACAACCTGGACGACCGGGACGAGCGGGAAGACGCTCGCTGCGCCGGGAACTTCCATGGCAACTGGCTGGAAGCTCTTGTTCTCCCGGCCGTCAGCCGCCAATAGAAATGCTCTCATCTCGCGGCATTGGCCAGCCTCGACCGCCAGGATCAGATAGATGGAATCGATCCAGTGAGCCTGGTCAAGATCGGCTGGCGACCACAGCGCCGGATGATCGGGATGCGAGTGGTAGAAGCCGAGAATCTCCATCCCCTCGGCAGCGGCCCGCGCCTGGAAACGAACCAGTTCGGCAGGAGCGATGGCGTACCGGTCGGGTTGGGAGACGGTCAACGGCGAGGTAGCCGGAAGTGCCAGCGCAATGTGAAACCGCGCGCCCCGACGATGGCCCACGAGCGCCCCGCAGCACTCCAGCGGATACGCCGCTTCGGCGTGGTGATGCATCGCCCCGTGCGCAATTTGGGAAACCAGCAGCAGGATGCCCCCGAAAGGATGGTGATTCGTTGCAGCCATCCGGACCGATATGCGAGAGTGGAAGCAGTCGGCTTTCACGCCGATCATACCTTCAACACTTTGTCGGCAACAAGGGAAAGCAGCAAGGTCGCCGACAGGGAAATGGATGCAGCAGAATGGTTCGCAGGTCCAGGGCTTCCACCGTGGCAGAGATTGTCCAGGCGCTCCAGGCGCATGATTTTGAAGTAACCGAGACACCGACCGGGCTGCGCGTGAGCAAGTACGGCAGCGCCGCCGTGCTTTACCCGCACACGGGATCGACCATGGACACCGCCGGAACGGTGCTGGCCTATCGCGAGCGACCCGGCGCATGGATCGCCGGCGAGATTGCCCGGCTGCTCGACCGCGGGTATCAGAAATTTCTGTTGGTCAATCGCTACGAGTTGCCCGCGACGGCCGAGCAACTGCGCGCGATTCATCGGTTTACCGAGGAATTGACGCTCGTCACCGGCGGTATCAGCCTTTACAACGAGTCGCTCGGAACCACCAGCGATGTCTACCAGTACGACCGCGTAAAGGGTCGCGAAGTCGCCACAGCCACTGCGAAAAGGCCCTGGGAACTCGCCGACAGCCACTGAGGCTGGCACAGAGTCGGTGTCTGCTTCTGAACAGATGCCCGGGCCTGCCGATATATCCATTCAGGGGATCATTGGATGAATCGGTATGAACGAAATGCCTGACCAGGGAGTTGTCGGCCAACAAAATCAGCTTGTCTCCTCGGCATCCGAAGCGGGGATTCCAATCAGCGGAGCCGAGCGCCGCACCGCGCCGCGTCTCGCTGTGGATGAGACCGTCGCCATTCATCCCGTGGCCGGTGCCGCCAAGCTGGCGGGAAAGATCACCGACCTGAGCCTGGGCGGCTGTCGGCTCGAGGTCGATACGCGTTATCTGACCGGCGCGATGCTGAGGGTCGAGTTGCAGTTCGAGGTCAACGGCGTCCTCTTTCGCCTGCTCGGCGTGACCGCAGGCCGCCGCACGCCGCGGTCGATCGGGATTCGATTCGTAGACCTCTCCGAGCGGAGAAAAGCCGATCTCGTCGAGGTGATCGAAGAGATCCAAGCATCGGTGACTCGAGCAAAAAGGAAGGACGCCGAAAAAGCCCCCAGCGTCAGCGGGGATATTTCGCTCGTTCGAAACACGGTGGACAACGCAAGCGCTGCGATCTCGGACCGCAGCCTTCCGCGACCGGGCGTAGCGGCTCCAGCCAACGCTCCCTCGCCCGGCGCGACGCAGGGCAACGCGACGCAGGGCAACGCGCCGCCTTCGTCCTCCACCGGCCAGACCGCCAGGGCGGCCCCGGAAAACGCCATCGCTCCCGCACCGACTGATCGCCGCGCCCACCGCCGTCACGCGGTCGATACCAGCGCCAAACTTCATCTGGTCAAGACCGGAATCTGCATGACCGGCACCATCCAGGACCTCAGCATGGCGGGCTGTCGTCTGCGCACGGAAGAGCCGTTCAACGTGGGCATCTATGTGCGCGTCGAGACTGAGTTCTATCTGCGCGGATTGCCATTTCGTCTGGGAGGCGTGAGCCAGGCGATCATGAACAAGAACACCATCGGTGTCCGGTTTCTGGACATGAGCGACCGCAAGCGCGATCAACTGGCGGAACTGATCGACGAGATCAGCGAGCACCTGGCTGCCGTGAAATCCACCGAGGAGCCTGACGTGGAATCGACAATGCAGCCGCCTGCCGAATCGCCCTCCCAATCATGATCCCCAGTCGCGCGATCTCCTGCAGGCAATCAGCCCGTTACTGCTGGCGCGATTTGCCCTTTTGCGCTCGCTCACGCTGCAACTCGCGGTAGAGTTCGCTCTTCGAGCGTCCAGTCTCGCGCGCCAGTTGTTTCAGCGCATCCTTTTCGCTGACGCCATCCATGGATTGCAGCGATTCAACCTGGGCAATCACCGTTGCGCGCTTCGTGTCCTGTCCGGGGACGGCTCTGACGGGCGAGATCAGCAGCGTGATCTCCCCGCGAACGCGCTCCATCCGCGCGAGTTGCGCCATGACCTCGGCAACCGTTCCACGCAGGAACTCTTCGTGAATCTTGGTCAGCTCGCGCGCGACCACCACGGGCAGGGCATCGCTCCAGAGGGTCTGCATGTCCCTGAGCGTATCGAGAATGCGGTGCGGTGCCTCGTAAAAGATGAGGGTTGGCGAAGGCATCTCGCGAGTCGTCTGCTGTTGGCGGGTGTGCGCGATGGACTCGAGATACGTTCGCCGCGCTCCGGATTTTTCCGGCAGAAATCCGAAGAACTGAAATTGCGCGGTGGAAAGCCCGCAGGCGACCAGCGCGCTGATGGCTGCGTTGGCACCGGGGATGGGAAAGACCTGGATGCCGGCGGCAAGCGCGGCCTGAACCAGCACTGCGCCGGGGTCACTGATGCCCGGCATGCCCGCATCGGAGACCAGCGCAACGCGGCGACCAGCCTGAATCGCAGCGGCCAGCTCAAGCGCCCGTTCCCGCTCATTGTGCTGATGGCAGCTCAAGGTCGGCGTCGCAATTGCGAAGTGATTCAGCAGCTTCTGCGTCTGGCGCGTATCCTCACAGGCGATCAGGTCCACGCTTCGCAGGACGCGCAAGGCGCGCAGCGTAATGTCCTCGAGGTTGCCGATAGGAGTGCCGACCAGATAGAGACCGGGAGCGAGTTTTCGCCGGGTGGTTTCTTCCGCATCGGATTCGGTATGGATTGGATTCATGAGCGGATCTCGCTGGGCACGTTCGGCATGCTGCTGCGCGGGCGACACAACTCGGGTTGCGATTATCGTTCCGTTTCCATGCGCTCGAGTTTGCGGTGCTCCGAGAGCAGAGACATGGAGGTCATCAGATTTTGTACGCTTACCATGCCTACGATGCGCTCACCCTCCGCGACGGGGATCAGGGTCAGTCCGCGTCCGGCGGTGATGCGGCGTATGATTGCGCCGAGTGTGTCTTCGGGGCGGGCAACCTGAAAGTTGCGCGTCATCACGCCCTGGATGTATCCATTACCGTCCAGGCGAAGCGTCTCGAGGATGCGCTGGCGATTCACAATGCCGACCAGATGTGTGCCGCGGACGACCGGAAAATCTTCCTGCAGGGAGTGAACGCAGCGCCGAAGAGCGTCGACCAGCGTATCTGAAGGCGAGAGCGTGGAAAAGTCGGTCAGCATGACCTCGCGCATCTGCACCGTATCGACGACCGACTGGAGGAGCACACCCTGATCTTCAATCTGCGAGCCGATGAAGATGAAAAATCCCGCAGAAGAGAGGATCGGGTCGTGCAGATAGAAGCCCACAAAAATGGTGGCGAGCGCGATGACCTGGCCGAGCGCGTTGAGAGCGCGGGAGGCGTTTGGAATGACGTTTGATTGCGTCAAGGCGTTGCGAAACAGGCGTCCCGCATCGAGCGGATACGCCGGGATGAGATGAAAAATGCCGAGGAAAGCCTGGAGCCAGATGGCGCTTCGCAACAGCGCGAGAGGCGTGATGAACGGCATGGCGAAGAGTGCAAAACTGCCGCTGGTTCCGGTAATGGTGGAGGCGAGCAGCAGAGCCGTGGCGAGATTTGCGGCCGGGCCGGCAATCGCAAGAGCGATTTGTGATTTGCCGGAGTTGGCCTGTTCCTGGCTTTCCGGCGTGGCAAAGGCAAACATGCCGCCAATGGGCAACAGAAGCACCGCTCGCAGTCGCAGTCCAAACCACGCGGCAACCATGAAGCGGGCGGTTTCGCGCACAGCGACGGCAGCTACAATCAGCCCCCAGAGAGCCAGACCCGCAGCGATCGAGCGACCCATGGATTGGCTGTAAAGCATGCACACCACCGCCAGCATCACAAACAGCGTGTGAATGCGTATCTCTACGCCTACCCATCGACCCAGCGGCAGTGACCACCCTCGCATGAATACCATTGTAGAGCGGCGAGGGGCGATGCGGAGAAGGATCGTATATTCTCAGGAACGAGATGCGCGTGATCGCTGGCAAATTTCGTTCTCGAATGCTTCAGTCTCCGGCTGGGATGGACACGCGTCCGACGTCGGATCGGTTGCGCGAGACATTGTTCAATGTGCTCGAGAACGGGCCGGTGAATCGCGTGAGCGGAGCGGCGATGGTGGACTTGTATGCGGGATCAGGAGCGGTGGGAATCGAGGCATTGAGCCGGGGCGCACAGCAGGTTTTTTTCGCCGAGCAGTCGGCGGTTGCACTCAAGGCGCTCAATGGCAATCTGTCTCGCCTTGGGTTGCGGATCCCGGTTGAAAAATGCTCTGTTGAAAACTGGCTTCGCCGCCGCGCGCGATTGGCTGACAATGCATCCGAAGGTGCGTTGCGCTGCGATCTTGTCTTTCTCGATCCACCCTGGGATGCCGAAGACGAGTATGAGCGAACCCTGACACAACTGGGCGGCGAAGCAGCAGCAGTGCTGGCAGCGAATGCGTGGGTCATCGCCGAGCATCGCCGAAAAAACGCACTGCGCGAATCGTACGGAAGTCTGAACCGGTTTCGCGTTTTGGAGCAGGGAGACGCCGGCTTGAGCTTTTACTCTCTGGGAGAGTGAATGGGAACAGCGAGATTGGACCGTGCGATCAGTTCATCTGGCTGCTTCGCGATGTAAGGTATTTGTCGAAGGGAATTTCGAAGTAGAAAAGCTCGTTTCCATCGTCGTCGCGAAGGGTGTGGAGATTGAGCGCAGCGCCACGCAGGGGATCACTGAGGCCGTCCACGTCGTAGAAGAGAAATCCTGCCTGGGTGGTGTGAGGCGCGACAGTCAGAGAGGAAAATTCGAAGGTATCGAAGTCCCGCTGAATCTCTTTGTCGATGTCCTTGTGTTTGAGATGAAGACCGGGAATCGGGCTGGGGATGTGGGAGACTCTGCTGCCAGGATGAGACAAGCGACGCTCGACATCCTCGGGTTGAGCCGCCTGAATGCGGTCGCCAGCGGCGGTGATGAAGAGAATGCGCGCTTCCTTGAGAGAGAGGGTATGGTCGCCATTGTTGGTGACGATGAGCCGGACCGGGAGGATGCCGTGAGCGAAATAATTCACGCGAAAAATCTTGAGTTGAGCCGCCGTGTTGAAGGGCTCGGCGGCGATGGCGAGATGCTCATTTGCGTGGACCTCGACGGCGGGAAAGTCCGTGGCTGGCTGCACGGGAAGCTGCTTGTGTTCGGCAGCCTGAGCGGCGGGAACGAGAGCCAGGGAACTGGCCAGGAGAACCATACTCGCCATACGCTGAAGCGGTTCTGAGGAACGCGGGATGAGAGTGCGAGCGGACATTCAGTCGATCCCCACATTCAAGACAATAGCAGGTGGTGGTGCGGAGGCTCCATTCTGCGATTCCATGAAACGCTGCGTTGCATGGAGAATTTTTCATCCGGCTGGGCGTAGTCTGTATTCTGAACGAAATTCAGGTGCGGACGGGAAGATACCGCAAGCGCGGTGCAGCGGATTTGCATGATTTTATGGCTCTACAACCTGGCATTGCTGATCGTGGTGGCGGTTGCGTCGCCGTGGTGGCTGGTGCGCATGGCGACTACGGGAAAATATCGGGAAGGAATCTGGCAGCGCCTCGGCATGGTTCCGCAGCGAGTTCGGCGTGAAAGAGACCTGCGGCCAGCCATCTGGCTTCATGCGGTCTCCGTGGGTGAGGTGATTGCAATTAGTCGCCTGGTGGAGGAGTTGGAAGCAGCGTTGCCTGAGTATCGCCTTTTGATTTCGACTACGACGCGGACCGGTCAGTCGATTGCGCGAGAACGCTTTGGCAAGGAGCGCGTTTTCTATTGCCCGCTCGATCTGCCGTGGGCCACTGCGTTGTGGCTGCGTGCCATTCGCCCAGAGTTGCTGGTGTTGGCCGAGACCGAGTTCTGGCCCAACCTTCTTTCGGGATGCTTCCGTCGCGGCATTCCCGTGGTTGTGGTGAATGCGCGCATCTCTGATCGCTCCTGGCCGCGCTACCAGCGACTGCTGAGACTCTGGAAGCCACTGCTGCGGCGCATGACGCTTGCCCTGGCCCAGAGCGAGGTGGATAGCGAACGGCTGCGCAGGCTTGGCTGCGGCCATGTGGTAACCGTTGGAAACCTGAAGTTTGATATTCGCCAGACCAAGAATTCTCCCGCGACGACCTTGCTGCAAAGGTTGTCAGGGAATCTGCGGCTGGTGGTTGCGGGCAGTACGCTCGAAGGGGAAGAGCGCATGCTGGTGGATGCATGGAAGAGGCTGACTGCGGAGCATTCCGATCTGGCGATGGTTCTGGCGCCTCGACACCCGGAGCGCTTCAGTGCAGTTGCCGGGATGCTGGCGAGCAGCGAAGTTCTCTGGCGGAAGCGCAGTCTGCTTGATCGGAATTCCACGCCCATCGCTGCGGGCGAGATTGTTCTGCTGGATAGCGTCGGCGAACTTGGCTCGGTGTATTCGCAGGCAACGGTCGCGTTTGTCGGTGGCAGCCTTGTTGCCGCTGGAGGCCACAACCCGCTCGAGCCGGCGCAGTTTGGCGTACCCATTGTGATGGGACGCCACTACGCGAATTTCCGAGCGATTGTCGAGAGCCTTTTGGCGGATGACGCAATCCGGATTACAGAAGCTGAAACATTGTCCGACACTCTCGATCAATTCTTGTGTGGTGGCGCAGCGGCCGAGGAACTGGGAGCGCGTGGACGCAGGGTCTTTGACCGGCAGGCTGGCGCGACTCGACAAACCGTGGAAGCGTTGACCGCGCTGATCGCCACGTCCACAGAAAAGCGAGCACGCGAATGAGGCGTCACGTCCTCGCGCCGTTGGTTCCGCTCTATGCAGCGGGCGTCATTGCTCGCGGTGTTGCGCTTCGACTCGGTCTGGAGACGGTTCACAGGCTGGAGCGTCCGGTGATCAGCGTGGGGAGCCTGTCCGCCGGAGGCGCTGGGAAGACACCTTTCACGATTGCTCTGGCTCGATTGATCCAGAGCGCGGGGATGTCGATGGACGTACTTTCGCGCGGTTATGGGCGACAGAGCGTAGAGATTTTGCGCGTGGATCCAACCGGCGACGCGGAGATATATGGCGATGAACCGCTGCTGATTGCCCGCAGTGCCGGTGTGCCGGTGTTTGTTGGACCCAGCAGATGGCGGGCGGGGAGACTCGCCGAGATGGATGCGACTGCGCTGCCCGATATTCATCTGCTGGACGATGGATTTCAGCATCGCCAGCTCCATCGCGCGATGGATATAGCGCTGGTGAGCACACCGGACCTGGAGGATTGGCTGTTACCGGCGGGCAACCGTCGCGAACCGCTTTCCGCGCTGCGCCGCGCGCATATCTTTGCCGTCGATGCGCTGGATGACAACGCGGCTGCGCAGATTGTATCGAGTGGGTTGGAACAGCCAATCTGGCGCTATCAGAGGCACATGACAGTGTCGGGAGAGTTGCCGCAACGAGTCGTTGCGTTCTGTGGAATTGCGCGACCGGGACAGTTTTTTGGCGGACTTCGAGCTGCCGGGTTCGACGTTGCAGCGGAGTGTGTGTTTGGCGATCACCACACGTTTCGGAAACTCGATTGCATTCGATTGAAACAAAAACTGGAGCAAGCCGAAGCGGGCGCTTTTGTGACGACGGCGAAGGATGCTGTTCGGCTGGGTCGATTGCGCGAAATGCTGGAAGATGCAGCCCCGTTGAGGATTGCGGACATCCTGATCAAGATACTCGATCCACACTCTGTGACGCGCTTGATCGAGAGTCATCTTGCAAAGCTGCAACAGGCTGATTGTGGACGATCAGCGACAAAGCTGCTGTGAGAAAATGAGAGATTGCAACGACAGGCGCAATTTCGACTTCTGGTGGTCCGGCTCGGCGCGATGGGCGATGTTCTGCACGCATTGCCTGCGATCACCGCATTGCGACTGGCGCATCCTGCGTGGAGGATCGATTGGGCTGTTGATCCGCGCTGGAAGTCGCTGCTTTCTTCCTGTGTTGATCGCGATACGCCGGGCGAATCCCAGCCGTCGCAACGGCATGCATCGAGGCCCGTTGTGGATGCAATGCGCCTGGTGAATACGCGCGGGTGGAGACGCGACCCTTTCAGCAGCAAGACAGTGCATGAGTTGCTTGGTCTTCGCACGGATTTGCGCGAAGCCCGGTACGATGCGGTGCTCGATATGCAGGGATCGATTCGCTCCGCTGTGGTGTCGCGGATGACTGGCTGCGGTCGCGTTACGGGACAGAATTCTCCGCGGGAAGCGCCCGCGAGATGGTTCTATTCGGAGCGTATCGAGACACGATCAGAGCATGTTATCGATCAGGGCTTCGAGCTGGCCTCAGCAGTTGCGGGCGACCTGTTGCCCGCGACCGCACCCATGCTGCCAGTGGATGAGGAAGCCGAGAAATGGTGCGAGGAATTTTTGAAAGCGGGTGGCGACGAACCGATCATACTGGTCAATCCCGGAGCTGGCTGGGGCGCGAAGCGCTGGCCCGCGAGCCGATACAGCGCAGTGGCGAACGAACTGGCTGCAATGGGGTTCCGTGTGTTGATCAACGCGGGTCCTGGCGAGGACGGACTTGCGCGTGAGGTGGCCGGTTGCGCATCGGCGAAGGTCTCTGTGGTGCAGTGCGGATTGGCGAAGTTGATCGCTCTGGTGCGGCGCGCGGCGCTGATGATTGCCGGCGATACGGGACCATTGCACCTGGCATGTGCGCTGGGCAAGCCAGTGGTTGGTATTTATGGACCGACCGATCCGGCGCGGAATGGTCCGTATCGGATACCTGAAGGGGGTGCATGCGTGGTGCTGCGCAGCCCTCAAATCCGGCGGGACCATCGTCGGCTCGAGACTCCTGAGGCGGGGCTGCTGACGATTGAGCCGCCGCACGTGATCGACGCCGCGCAATCGCTACTCGCTGAGAACTACAATCATGATTTGTAAGGAATTCTTTGGGAGAAGGATGAATCAGAACGACGCATCGAAACATGGAGATTATCCACCGAGCCACGAACCCGTTGCGCCGTTCGCTCTGAGCCGATGGATGGCGCGCTGGCAGCGTGTGGCGCGAAGAATCCGTGTTCCGCTGGGCTTTGTTGCAGCAGGGCTTTATTTGTGGGAGCTGTATGGCAATTCGCCGCGACCGGTACCGGTGCTGGCGAGCTTGACCCTGGTTCTGCCGGGTCTTTGGCTGCGTGGATATGCCGCCGGATACGTGAAGAAAAATCGCGAGTTGACGATGACCGGGCCTTACGCCTACACCCGCAATCCGCTGTACCTGGGATCGATTTTGACCGCGTTTGGTTTTGCCGTCGCGTTGATGAGTCTCGCGTTTACCTGTGTGTTGATTGGCGGGTTCCTGATCATTTACGTTCCGGTCATTGCCTCGGAGGAGGATTTTCTGCGGCGAACATTTCCCGAGTTCACGGAGTATTGCCGGCGCGTCCCGCGCCTCATTCCTCGCCTGATGCCAAGATTGACACCGGCCGCATCGAACATGACCAAGAATGGCCAAGAAACGGAACAGGGGTCGTTTTCATTTTCGCTGTACCGCCGACACCGGGAGTACAACTCGACGATGGGTGCGTTGCTGCTCTACGCCAGTCTGGCGATTGCTCGACTACTGCATGGTCATGTGTGGCATTAAGGCATTTTCCGGAATACAGTAAACTTTCCGAAGTTCGTGAGGGTGGATTTTTCTTGAGGAAAAATCCAATCCGCAGAATGGTTTTGGTCTGCACCTTTCCGGAAAATGCTTTAGCCGCCCCCAATATGCCTTGACGAAAAAACCGTATTCACCGGGTTTCGTTTCCTGCCATTCGTTTCCTGTACTGAGTTCGACTAGAATCAACAAGGTGCCTGTTCGGCACGAATTGCAGACCAAACTCCTGGTCGGCAGTGATGACAACTGCAAAACGCGACGCACTTTTTCACAGCAAGGAGCAGCTTCTGAAGTTACAACCCATCATCCTGTTTCCTTGTGCGTGTCTGGCGGCTGTGGTGTGTCTTGCTACAGCGATTGGTTGCGATGCGCAACAGTTGCCGAGCCTGCCAGCCCCGCGCGCTGGATTTGCATTTCCCGCGCATCAAACCCTGACCTATTCCGTGGACTGGCGCGTCTTTCCGGCAGGGACAGCGGTACTTCATTTTGAAACCGATGGCAATCGGGAGCGCCTGACAGCGACAGCCGATACGACTGGCGCAATCAACCTTCTGTTTCATGTTGCCGACAGATTTCAGTCGAGCTTTGATCGGGAAACGGGATGTACCACGGAGTTTGACAAGCAGACGGTGGAGGGGCGGCGACAAATCAACTCCACGCTCAAGCTCGACTACGGTCAGGGCAAGTCCATCATGGACGAAAAGAATCTGGGGAATGGACAGAAAAAGCGCCTGGAATCGAGTATTCCGGGATGTCTCACTGACCTGTTGACCGGTGTTTTCTATGCGGCGTCGCAACCGATGGAGATTGGCAGGAATTTTGACATGCCGGTAGCGGACCCGCTGCGGACGGTGCTGGTGACGATGAAGGTAGAAGGCCGGGAAGAGTTGAAGACACAGGCCGGAACGTTCAAGACCATCCGTGTGCAACCTACCGCAGATGCGGGTGTTGTGAAAAATCGCGGCAACATCTGGATTTGGTACACGGATGATGAGCGCCACCTGCCGGTGCAGATGCGCGCGCGACTTTTCTGGGGAACGATTACGTTTCGTCTTGTATCGAACGAAAATAAATAGCACCCGTGCAATAGCACGATGCATTCAGGGCAGAAGCCCGCTCGCCGCATCGGAGCGACACATCGGTTCCGCGGTAACGTCCTTTCCATCCAGCAGGAAACATACGGTTCCATCAATGTCCGTGCGATAGGTTCTGACATGCGATTTTTGCAGCTCGTCGAGAATCTCGAAGCGGGGATGACCGAAGTGATTGTGCAACCCGCAGGAAATCACTGCCCACAGTGGTGCAACGCGCGCCAGGAATTCAGGACGAGTGCTCGAGATACTGCCGTGATGAGCCACTTTGAGAATCGTGCTGCGCAGCGCAGCGTCGGCCAGCATTCCGTTTTCTTCGGGCGCTTCCGCATCCCCTTCCAGAAGAATGGATGTTGATCCAAGACTCGCCTGCAGGACGACAGAATCATCGTTCGCAGCAGTTGCTCCAGGAAGATAACTGGCCTGCGGAGCCAGCACTCGGAAGCGCACAGAACCAAGACTCAACTGTTGACCCGCGTGAACGACACGGATCGATACGTCATCGGCAATCGCTTCGTTCAGCAACGCTTTGTAGGCAGGGGTGAGGGGATTGTTTCCAACCCAGAGTTCATGGGGATGGAAATTGCGCAGGATCGCTCGAAGGCCGCCCAGATGGTCCTGGTGAGCGTGCGTGAGCACGACCACGTCCAGATGTCGAATGGCGCGCGACCACAATACGGGAGATACAACCTGCTCTCCAATGTCGAATGAATCCTGTCGAGTTGCGCTACTCGAATGACGGCTGCGACTGGGGGCTGAATAATAATGGACAAGGCCTCCGCCATCTTCCAGCAGAGTCTTACCTTCAGGAGAAATGAGCAACAGCGAATCTCCCTGACCGACATCGATAGCTTGAAACAGAAGCGCGCTGCGAGGGTGATTCATCGATCGCGGCCAAAGAGACACAACGACCATCAGAAACAAGGCAGGCATCGACGCATAACGGAATCGCGGACGACGACTGTGGGCCAGAAAAACGGCGAGGATGAAAACGATGGTTGCGAGAGTAATCTGTATCGCGGTTGGCTCCGGAATGCGCACATCGCCGAAATGCAAGCCACCGAAATGATGAATGAAGCGAAGGTCCAAGTGGAGCAGGAGGCCACAAAGCGATGCGGAAGCGATTGCCAGCGGAGGCCACAGGCTGAGCGTGAGGAGCGTAATCATGGCCGCTGGCAACAGAAGCCCGAGCAGTGGCAGTACGACCAGATTGACAGGCAAGGCGTAGAGGGTGATGCGATGGAAATACATGGCCATCGACCAGGACAACGCAATCTCGACCACCACGCCGATGAAGAGCAATTCAACCAGACGAAGAAACAGCCGCACCGTGAAGGGAAAAATTACCTGACTGACCCACTTTCCGGTGATCGGTTTTAGCCTTTGCGAGAATATGCGCATGAGAACTCTGAATTGCGCGATGCGCGGAGGAAGTGAGACATCCAGCGCGATGATTTTCAAGTTGTGTGTAGCACGGATGCGCGGCGAAACATAAAGCTGCAACAGCGGTACCGCAACGCCGGCAATCGCGGTGACAGAAAGTAGAGTCATCTGAAGGCTGGCATCCAGAATGGAGCGTGGGCTGGCAGCCATGAGACAGAGCGCAGCGAATCCGATGACATTGAGGGGCGAACGCTCACGAAAAATCAAGCGTCCGACAAGGTAGAGGGTGATCATCCAGAAAGATCGCTGGATGGGAATGGAAAATCCAGTAAACAGGGCGAAGGCGAGTGAACACAGAATGGTAACGAATGTAGCAGACCAGCTTCCCAGACGAATCCTTCGCGCCATTGCAAAAATGAACCCGGCCAGGACCGCGAGATGAAGTCCGGAGACTACGATCAGGTGGAATGATCCGGTGCGTTCGAAACCGGTTCTCAGGTCTTGTGTGAGATAGCTGCGGTCGCCGGTTAACATGGCGGAAAGCATTCCGGCATCGTCGCCTGTGATTTGGAATACTGGGGAAAAATTATGCGTGAGAGCAGGTAAGGATTCCAGTTTTGCGGTAGCGGCCTGCCTCCACTGGTTCAGAAGGCAAGGCATGGACCTTTCCCCGCTGCGATTCAACACGCGCAACCGTTTCGTGTCTCCGGCGGCGATGGTTCCCGTTGCGCTGATTGATTGGCTCGCGAGATAGGTGTACCGATTCCACACCGCGGGATCGTGATAAACATCCGGCTCCGACAAGCGCATGAGCAAACCGAGTCGGTCGCCGCAATGAACTTCTGCAGCGGGCGGGCCGCTCCATCGAATCGTTACCCGGATCAGTCCTGAACTGCGACGCGCGATGGGCACAATGGTATCGAACTGGTCGCTGATCAACTCGGCATCGGTCACGAGCAGGTCAACACGCTGTGTCTGCTGCGATTGATTGTCACGCGTATCGGAACCGCTCAGCCCTGCATTCTCGATATCGTGATCGGCTGTGCCCTGGTCTTGTTCCCCAGCGGCAGCATAGCGCATCGGCTCGGCAGAGGTCACCGTACCCTCGACAGATCTGAGCAATCCATCGACCAGCCCTGTTACCACTGTGGAAGCGGCAGGTTGTAGCTCTGTCTCGGCAGACCAGTATCCGAGCGTGATCCAGAACACGACCAGAATCAGCGAGGCCAGCCGAGGGGCGCGCTGTATGGAAAACCAATAGACCGCTGCAATCGGGAAAAGCGCAAACAGCAGAGAGGCGGGTTTCAGGTAGATAGTTTGCGCAAGCAGTATGCCAGACAAAAACAGAAGCGCTACCAGGAAAAGCGGAAGGTGGAAGGATGCGGGGATTGCGGGCAACGCAAACATGCTTCGCCAGTCATCCGAAGCGCGCTCGCGGGATTTGGATCGAAGCAGCAAGAGTCTCCTATGCAAGAAAGCTTACACGTTGGAGATGAGAGCGAGGCGATAAGAAGGCACTGAACGATGGGCCAGCTTCACAATTGTTGTCTTCAGGCACGAACCAGGGAGACGACTGTTTCCAGATGATATGTCTGGGGGAACATGTCAACCAGCGTGATATTGGCGATGGTGTATCGCTCGGCAGTCAACATTTTCAGATCGCGCGCCAGCGTTGCCGGATCGCAGGAGACATAGACCATCTGGGGGGCGTGAATCGCAGCGAGCAATGTGCAGGTCTGCTGACCGAGACCCGCGCGCGGCGGATCGAGAACAATACAGTCTGGTCCAGGCTCTCGCCGGTCGCGATTCTGTTGGAGGAACTGGAGAGTTGTGGAGCAGACAGCTCGACTGGACGCATTCGTCAAGGACTTTTCGAGAGAAACAAAAGAAGCAGGAGAGGACTCGACAGCGGTGACACATTCAAAGGTTTGTTCCAATCGACGGGCAAAAAGTCCAACGCCGGCAAACAGGTCCCATGCCTGCCTGCCGCGACGATTGGCGGTCACGAGTGAAACGAAGTCTTCGAGTATCCACCGATTCACTTGAAAGAATGCGTTGTGTTGAACTGCGTATCGAGTGTTGGCGACGGAGTAAAACAGAGACTCTTCCCCCGACTGATCAAGCCTTTCCCTTTGCCCGGATTCAGTTTTGGAGACGATGCGAAGACCCGTAACCGGCGGCCCCAGTTCACAAAACATGGATTCAACCCACGCTTGTGTTTCGCGCGAGGAGGCGCTCGCCGAGTGAAGCGTAACCAGCACCTGATCCTCAGTGGCGTTGGTGAAAACTTCCAGTTCGTTGACAGCGACCGGTGGAGGACTTTGCGACAGGCATTGCTCCACGCGTGAGGCTACGCGAACGAGCATTGGCGCAGCGATTGGGCATTCTGTGATCGGCACGATGTCATGCGAAGCGCGAGATCGATAGCCAAATTGTATGGATGACGAGCCGTTATTCGTGCCGAGCGCAAGCCGGATACGATTGCGATATTCCCAGGGATTTCCTGAGAGCAACCCAATGGTAGCTGGTATCGGAACCCTTTCGCGCAGCATGATTTCGCGCAATATCAACTGCTTCATCGCAAGCTGGCCAGGGTAATCAGCATGCTGATATTGGCAGCCTCCGCAGTGGGAAAAGTGAATACACTTCGGTTCGCAACGCGCGGAAGAAATCTGAATCAAAGAGTCGATCTCTGCGTGATTGAACCTCCGCTTTTGATGCGCGATGCGCGCGCGGACTGTTTCTCCGGGAAGTGCGAAGGGTATGAATACAGCTTTTCCTTGGTGATGGCTCAGGCAATCTCCTCCGTAGAGGGGTTTCTCCATCGACAGTTCGAGAAGCTCGTCCTGAGTCATGACTGCCTCATGTAGAACAGGCTCAGACGCATCAGTCCATAGTGTTCCAATAATCGCTTGCGTGTGAATTGCAGTTCGATCTGGCGCAGTTGAGTCACGTTCATACGACTTCGATAGGCGGCAAGTTCTCGCGCGGCTTGCGTTTTGAAGTCCACAATCAACTGCTCCGGCGCGGCGGGGCTGAGCGCTGCAAAGAGCTTTTCTTCGAGTACAGCGAGGTGAGCTTCGAGGGTTTCATGATCACAGGTAGCTGTGAGCGCCAACTCTGCAAGTGTTTCCAGACGGGATGCAATCTCCGCGCACGCCAATGGCGTAATTGCCGCGTTGCGGAGTGAGGCAGCGGCTGTTCTGAGGTGATTGGCGACCAGTTGCGATTCGATCTCTGAGCTTGTGTTGTTGTGTGCGGGCGCGATGCCCACGGATGCCTGAAGCTGCTGTTCGGCAGCTTCCGCTACGGCCTGCGCGCACCAGCCAAGTCCATTGATTCTGCGAACTGCGCGTTTGCTTTTGCGCGCCTCATACTTGTCAAAGGCATCGTCGATTCCGCGCAGCGCAACCTCGACCGGAATCCCCGCATCGCGCCAGGTTTCAATCAGCACCCAATCAACTGTAGAGAGCAGCAGCAGAGATCCGCGCCTGCGCTGGAAGTGCTCTTCAATCTCGGTAAAGTAATTGAAGTAATTTTGCACAGGTGTGTTCAGCGACCTCGTCTGGTGGGTCTCGCGAAAGCAGGCTCGGGGCGATTCTTTTCAAAGAGCAGACGCAGACCATCGAGGGTTAGCATTTCATCCCGAGTGTGAAGGTATTGCGAATCCTCTGCGATGAGCGCAGCCAGGCCGCCGGTGGCGATGATTTTCGGGGTGGTAGTGTCGGCAGTCTGCATCTCCTCAATCATCCTTCGCAGGATGCCATCAACGAGACCGATGTAGCCGTAATAAAGTCCGCTTTGCAGATGGGAGACAGTGTTGGTCCCGATGACTTGATCGGGCCTCTTGATATCGACACGGCCCAGGCGAGCAGCACGGGAAAACAGTGCATCTGCGCTGATGCCAAGCCCCGGCGTTATGACGCCGCCGAGATACTCGCCGCGAGCTGAGATCACGTCGAAGGTAGTTGCCGTTCCGAAATCGACAACGATGGTCGGGCCACCGTATTTTTCAAATGCAGCGACGGCATTCACCAGTCGATCAGCACCCAGCTCTGCGGGGTTATCAACAAGCACAGGCATCCCTGTCTTGATACCAGGTTCAACAAAGATTGGCTTGATATTGAAGTAGCTCTCGCAGACACGCTGGAGTGTACTCTCCACTGGTGGTACGACGGACGAAATGATGATGTGCTGCACCTGACTCGTAGCCAGCCCATGCAGATTGAAGAGATTGACAAACAGTACTCCATACTCATCGGCCGTTTGCGTGCGGTGAGTGGATACGCGCCAGTGAGCGACGAGCGGCGAGGCATGTGCCGATTTGCTCCCTGCTTCCGCAGTTTCGGTCTGGGCATCGAGAGAATACAGACCAAGCACAGTATTCGTGTTTCCGACATCGATTGCGAGCAGCATTAGACTACCTCCCGTTGAGTGTGATGGTAACTCGCCGGGCAGAGTTCGTGTCCCATCCTATGGGGGCTTTGCGCAAGCCGCCCGTGGTGACTGTTATCCGCCCCTGCTCGCTGTCCAGGTGCAGAAATCCTTCCGGACTCAACCCCGCAGTTATGCCACACACTGTTTGCGGTCCGTGCACCTCGACAGCCTTACCGCGAATCCAAGTAGAAATTGCTTCCATCCTGGCAGGAATTGCCGAGAATGCAAGTTCGCACTGTTTATCGTCGGTAAGTGGCTCGAACTCCTGATGCAGCGATTGTAGCAGCGCTACAAGCAAATCCTCGCGACTCACAAAGCGGCCCGTTTCGAGATCGAGCGAGGTCGCCGGGGTGGAAAGTTTATCGGAAAACTCTCGCTGGTGGAGATTGACTCCTATGCCGATCACGACGACGTTGTGCTGCTCGGTGTCGGTTTGCGCCTCGACCAGGATTCCCGCAACCTTGCGCTCGCCCAGCATGAGATCGTTGGGCCAGCGCAGATCCGCACAGAGTCCTGTTGTTTCAAGGACGGCTCGATGCAGAGCCAACCCGGCGAGCAAAGGAAACCAGACAAGCTGTGAAGTGACAATACGTGGTCGAACAATCACACTTGCGTAAAGCCCCTGACCGGCTGCGGAGAGCCATTGATGGTCGCTGCGCCCGCGCCCGGCAGTTTGCTCGTCGGCCACGTAGACGCATCCATGTGCGGCACCCAGACGAGCCTGCTGCATGGCGTAGGTGTTCGTGGAGTCGATGCTTGCAAAGTGATGGAGTTTGCCTGCGAAGATGGTCGAGGCCAAACCACAGTCGACAGCAGATGTATCCAGCATAATCAGGCCGACCCCGCAACGATACGCATGGAGATGTCGGCGGCTTTTGCGGAATGAGTCAAAGCTCCGACGGAGATGAACTCGACGCCGGTTTCAGCGTAGGCACGAATATTCTCAAGCACGATTCCACCAGAAGCTTCGGTCGGTATCCACTGTTTTTCCGCGCGAATACGCGCGACACATTCTGCGACCTGCAGGGGAGTCATGTTGTCGAGCAGGACCGCTTCTGCGCCGTTGGCCAGCGCATCGTTCAACTCGGTCATCGAACGTACTTCAATCTGCACACGTTTGCCTGCTGGCCGCGAAGTAAGTGCGCGAGCCAAAACGATGGGTATGCCGCCACCGAGCGCGATGTGGTTGTTCTTGATCAGAATTCCATCGGAAAGATCGAGGCGATGATTCGTACCGCCACCACATAGTACTGCGTACTTTTCAAGCGCTCGCAGTCCTGGGATAGTCTTGCGCGTATCGAGTACGCGAGCCGTTGTTCCCTGGATCGCGTCAACGTAGGTGCGTGTGAGCGTGGCTATCCCGCTGAGGTGCTGCATCAGGTTGAGGATCACTCGTTCGCAGCTAAGCAGCGCGCGCGCATTGTGACGAATAACGGCGAGAGCCTGGCCATCGTGAACACGTACGCCATCAAAAATCTCCGGATGACTGACAACTTCAAAACGAGTATTCGAGTGGTTGTCGAGACGCGCGAAAATATCGAAGAACTGCGGAATACAGCCGAGACCGGCAACCACCATCTCCTGCCGTGCGAGGATGGTAGCAGTCGCGCGGAGATTGTCGTCGATGGTCACGCGCGTGGTTGTGTCTCCTGCAGCTTTGTCCTCCTTGAGGGCTTGCTCGAGAAGAAATTCGATACTGCGGTTTTTCCACTCCATACTGCGCGACCTCCGTCTGTCTCGTGCTGGCAATTCCTACGATTTTCCCAGTGCAGCTAACCCTTGCTGCGCCTTTTCGAGCAGGAGTGCTGTTTCTGTTCGCTGCTTTTTCAATCCTTCTACGACGGAAGTCGGAGCCTTCGACAAAAAAATCGAATTGCCCAACTGTCTTTCCGCCGCGAGAATTCCGCTTTCGAGTCGAGCGATTTCCTTGTTGAGTCGCACGGTCTCCGCCGCAACATCGACCGTTCGATGGTAGACAAGTGCAACATCAAACTCCGTAGTGGAACGCACGGTCAACTCTTCAGAAAGCTGATGTTCGAAATGTATTTCGCTCACGCGCGCGAGCCGCTCAATCATCGCTTGATTTTCTGCAAGGATGAGTTGAATATCTGGGCTGGTGCGAATCAGGATTGGAGTTTGTGATTTTTCTTCGACGCCGATCTCCTTGCGAAGTACTCGAATTTCAGTAATCAGCAATTGCAGCAACTCCATCGTTGCGAGGGATGCATCGCTGATCGTCGATGAGGCAGCAATCGGATATTTCGCCAGCGCAATGGATTTTGACGGCGGATTTCCATCGTAGATCGCATGCCATATCTCTTCCGTCAGAAATGGCATGAACGGCGAGAGAAGCCGCAGCGCAGCTTCAAAGACTGCAACCAGAGTGTTGAGCGCGGCTGAGGCTGCGGGAATGCCTTCCGGTTCGTTGAAATTGAGTCGAAGTTTGACGATTTCCAGATACCAATCACAGAACTGTCCCCAGAAGAACTGGTAGATGAAACTTGCTGCCTCATCGTAACGATAATTCTCCAGAGCAAGGTTGACGGATGCAGAAACGCGATGAAATTCTGCGACAATCCATCGTGCCTCGACCGAGGCTTCCGCAGTTGCTGCGGGCATTCCGCCGAGTTGAGACAGGTCAACAAAAACGCCCGCTTCAGCCGCGCGATCCACATTCATGAAAATGAAGCGAGCAGCATTCCATATCTTGTTGGCGAAGGCGCGATAGCCCTCTGTGCGGGCGATGTTAAACGCGATGTCAGTGCCAGGCGACGCCATGGAGGCGAGTGTGAATCGAACGGCATCGGTGCCGTATTTTTTGACCGTTTCGATGGGATCGACGACATTGCCCTTGGTCTTGGACATCTTGTCACCCTGAGCATCGCGGACCAGCGCATGGATGTAGACTTCGCGGAATGGAACGGTGTCTTCCAGAGCGGGTTGTGAGCCGTCTGGACGCGGTATGTCCTGGGCAAACCAGCAGCCCAGCATGATCATGCGCGCGACCCAGAAGAAAAGGATGTCAAAGCCAGTAACAAGCACACTCGTGGGATAAAATTCGGTAAAATCTGCGCTCGGATTGCCATCCGCAAAGGGCCATCCGAAGACGCTGATGGGCAAGAGTCCTGAGGAAAACCAGGTGTCGAGAACATCCGTCTCCTGTTTGATTCGGGAGCTTCCGCAGTGTGTGCATGCGGTCGGATCCTGACGCGCAACGGTCATCTTGTTGCAATCGTCGCAATGCCACGCTGGAATGCGGTGTCCCCACCAAAGCTGGCGTGAAAGACACCAGTCGTGGATGTTCGTCATCCAATTCAGGTAAGTTTTTTTGTACTGCTCCGGAGTGAAGCGAATTGCACCCTGTTCGACGGCCTGGATAGCTTTTTCGGCGAGGGGCTGAATACGCAGGAACCACTGCTCCGAGAGGCGTGGCTCGACGACGGTTTTACACCGATCACACACTCCCACCGACAGCTTGTGTTCACGCTCGCCGGCGAGGAGTCCTTGCGATGTCAGATCAGCGAGGATGCGTTTCCTGGCCACGAAACGGTCAAGACCAGCGTAAGCGCCTCCTCCCGAGTTGATGCGTCCCAGGTCGTCCATGACGTTGATCGTTGGCAGGTGATGGCGCTGACCAAGAGCGAAGTCATTCGCATCATGGGCGGGCGTTACTTTGACCGCGCCGGTGCCGAAGTCGCGGCTGACCCAGTCATCGAGAACAATTGGAATCGCTCGAC
>JAJZFR010000283.1 GCA_021805265.1 Acidobacteriota bacterium
TCCGGCGCAAACTCCACCGCAACGTCGAGCGCCTGTTCGCCGGAGTAGGCGACGCGGGTTTCAAAGCCAGTCTGCTGGAGAATCATCGCGAGGGTATCGGCGATCACGCGCTCGTCGTCCACCACCAGAACCCGCTGTTTTTTGCTCTCTTCGCTCATAATCCTCGATCTCTTTTCCGCCTGTAACACTGCATTCACACTGGAAGCGGCGGAAACATCCTTGAAGCCGACGAAATCTGTTTTTATTGTAGCCACTCCGAGTGGCCCGGCTGCCGTTCCCATGAAAACAATGTTAGGCTGTGGCCAGTGGCTGCATGGAAACGGCGGGGACTCTGCCCCTCCGCTCGAAAGTAACACCGGAACGCACACGACTCCCGGCGCAGCCGAGCCGCAAAAACGTACAATACAAGCATTCCTGCAACGCTGGAATCGCCCTTGACTCTGACGGCTGAAGCCTGAAAATCTGCCCCAGAAGACGGATAGCCATCCGCTTGTCCGGGAGACCTTGAAGCGCGGAACTCGAACTGTGGAGATGGACCGATGTCGCAAGCTGCCGTGAACTCGCCGCCAAACCCGAGCGCAGAGAGCGCGCAGCCGATCATCCGCGCCGAGCGGATCGAGAAGTATTACGCGCAGCCGAGCCAGAATCGCATTCAGGTTATTTCGCCGACGGATCTGTCGATTGTTCCGGGTGAGATTCTGGCGCTGCTTGGCCCCTCTGGCTCGGGCAAATCGACCATGCTGCGGATGTTGAGCGGGCTGTCGAAGCCGAGCGCGGGGCAGGTTTACTGGCACGAGCAGCCCATCGGCGAAACCGAGATCAACGTCTCGATCGTCTTCCAGAGCTTTGCCCTGTTTCCCTGGCTGACGGTGCTGGAAAATGTGGAAGCGCCGCTGCAGGCGCGGGGGATCGCCGCCGAGGTTCGCCGCGAGCGGAGCCTGCGGATGCTGGACACGGTCGGCCTGGATGGCTTCGAGGCGGCGTATCCCAAGGAACTTTCCGGGGGCATGCGGCAGCGTGTCGGCTTTGCCCGCGCGCTGGTGGTCGAGCCGGAGGTGCTGTTCATGGACGAGCCATTTTCGGCGCTCGACGTGCTGACGGCGGAGAATCTGCGCAGCGAGCTGCTGGAGTTGTGGGCCAACAAGACCATGCCCACCAAGGCGGTTTTTCTGGTGACGCACAACATCGAGGAAGCTGTGCTGCTGGCCGACCGCATCATCGTGCTGGGGCGCAACCCCGGCCATATACGGACCGATTTCAAGGTCCAGCTTGCTCACCCGCGCGACCGGAAATCCGAGCCGTTCACGCAGTTGGTGGATTACATCTACAAGGTGCTCACGCGGCCCGAGGTAGCGCCGCTGGCCGCACCCGACCAGAGCACCGGCAAACCGCCCCGCGACCAGCGCCAGATGCACTACCAGATGTTGCCCCACGCGCGGCCGGGCGGGGTTGCGGGTCTGCTCGAGCTGCTGATCGACAAGGGCGGCAAGGACGACATCTATCGCCTGGCGGACGATCTGGCCTTCGAGATCGATGACCTGCTGCCGATTGTCGATGCCGCGCACCTGCTTGGCTTCCTGAATATCGAGGAAGGCGACGCTGCGATTACGCCCACCGGAGCGGCCTTCGCCAACTCGGAGATTCTGCGCCAGAAGGAGCTGTTCCGCGAGGCCGCGCTGACGAATGTTCTGCTGCTGCGCCAGATTCGCCGCGCGCTCGAAACGAAACAGGACCACACCGTCCCGGAGGAGTTCTTCCTGGACATGCTCGACGAGCAGTTCAGCGACGACGAGAGCCTGCGGCAGGTGGAGACGGCGGTGAACTGGGGACGCTACGCCGAGCTGTTTGACTTCGATGCCGCGCGACGGCGGTTCATCCTGCCGGAACAGCAGGAGGAGGAGAAGATCACCCACGACGAGGAGTTGCCATGAAGCTCGACAGGTCCGTACGCCCGCTGGCCAGGTCGCTGGTAATGGCTCCGACGTGGCCGGTCTTCATCGACGCGGGCGTGGCCGCCTGTGGGCTGGCGATCTTCTTCGCGATCGTGCACATGAGCACGTACTGGATGCAGGCTCCGATTCCGGTGGTGCCGATCTCCCACTCAATCCGCGCGCTGCCGGTGTATGCCGTTTACTCGGTCATGCGTATTGGCGTTGCCTATCTGCTGAGCCTGGCCTTCGCCATCAGCTACGGCTACCTGGCCGCCTATAACCCGCGCGTGGAAGCGTGGATGATCGCTGTTCTGGACATTCTGCAATCGATCCCGGTGCTCAGCTTTCTGCCTCCGGTGGTGCTGGCCATGGTGGCGCTGGTGCCGGGCCACCAGCTTGGTATCGAGATGGGCGTGATCCTGCTCATCTTCACAGGACAGGTGTGGAACCTGGCCTTCAGCTTTTACACCTCGCTGAAGACCATCCCGAAAGAGATGGTCGAGGCAGCCAGTGTCTTTCGCTATTCGGCGTGGCAGCGCTTCTGGCAGCTTGAGATGCCCAACGCCGCGATTGGCCTGGTGTGGAACTCGATTGTCTCGGTCGCGGGCGGCTGGTTTGCGCTGATTGCCTGCGAGATGTTCACCATGGGCGACCGCAGCTTTCAACTTCCCGGCCTGGGCAGCTACCTGCAGACGGCGGCAAACTCCGGCGACGTGCGGGCGCTGCTGGCGGGCATTGCGACCGTCATCCTGATCGTGGTGGCGACGGACCAGCTTGTGTGGCGTCCGCTGATTGCCTGGAGCGACAAGTTCAAGTTTGAACAGGTGGAGTCGGACGACCGTGTGACCTCGCCGATCCTCGAGTTGCTGCGACGCTCGAGCCTGTTCAGCCAGCTTCCCGGCCAGCTTTGGCGGCGCGTTGAGGAACCGCTCTACCGCCGACTGGCTGCGGCCCGCAAAGGCCACGCCTCGCAACGGATTGACGACGACACTGCCGCGCCGGCCGCTTCCTTTCGACTTTGGGCCTTGGGGCTCGCCGTGGCGTCGGTGGTCGCGTGGGGGGCCTGGCAGGGCGCATTGATGTTGCGCCAGATCACCTGGCCGGAGCTGCGACTGCTGCTCGAGGGAGCGGCTGCGACCTTCCTGCGGGTCAACGCTTCCCTGCTCATCTCGGCTCTGTGGACGATTCCGGTCGGCGTGGCCATCGGGTTCAATCCAAAGCTAGCGCGGCTGGTGCAGCCTTTCGCACAGATTCTCGCCTCGGTGCCAGCCACGGCGTTCTTCCCGATTCTGCTGATCGCGCTGGTCAAGCTGGGCGGCGGGCTGGGCATTGGCTCGGTCGCGCTGATGCTGCTCGGCACCCAGTGGTACATTCTGTTCAACGTGATCGCAGGGGCGATGTCCATCCCCTCCGACCTGCGCGAGGCGGCTTCGCTCTACCGCTTTACACGCTGGCAGCGCTGGACGACGCTGATCCTGCCCGGCATCTTTCCCTACCTGATCACGGGCATGGTCACGGCCTCGGGCGGGGCGTGGAACGCGTCCGTCTTTGCCGAATACTCTCACCTTCAGGACCGGACGCTCTCGACGCTCGGGCTTGGCGCGCAGATTGACGCCGCCACTGACAGGGGCCAGTTTCCCATGCTGCTGCTGGCCACGATTCTGATCTCGCTCATGGTCGTGAGCATGAATCGCCTGGTCTGGCGACGGCTCTACCGGCTGGCGGAGACACGCTTCAAGCTGGACGCGTGACGGGAGGGCAGGTGCTGCGACAGGTGGACTACGTCCGCTTGCACAAGCCTGGCGGGCACAGCTACTGGCCTGCGGCAGGCATGGACCGGATGTAAGCAACCAGCGCGTTCATATCCGGCGCGTTCATGTTGGTCAACGGCATTCCACCTTTTTGCATCCGGGTGGTGTGGTGACGCAGAATGTCTTCGAGCGAATCGGCAGGGAGCAGCGAAGCGGTGCCAGCGAGGGCTGGCGCGGCCACCGTTCCCTCCAGACCATCGACACCATGGCAGGTCTCGCAGCGATTGCGCTGGAAGATTTTTCTGCCCTGCTGGGCCGCAGGCGAGAGCGCCGCAGACTCGGCCTTTGACATTCCCGCGCCAGAGCGGACCGTGGCAACGGTTGCGGCTGGCGCGGCGGGAGAAGCGGGCGACGCGGGCGATGCGTTTGGATTTTGCCCGTTTGCGAGGCTGGCCGGGGAGGCGGCTTTGCCGGGAGCGGGCGCTGGCTTGAGGTCATCGAGATAGCTGACCAGTTGGGCGAGTTGCGCGTCCTTGAGGGTAATCACAGGCATGCCGCCGGCGCGCATTTTTGCCGTCTCGTGATGCAACAGATAGGGCAGTTTGTCGCCGGGGAACTTAGCGTGGATGCCGATGAGCGTCGGCGCGAAATGAGTGCCTTCGCCGGTTGGTCCGTGACAGGCGGCGCACCCCAGATTCATGAAAAACGCGCGTCCGGGAGCGTCGGCTTCTGGGGCATTGCCTGCGGCAACGGTCTGCGGCGCGGGACCAGGAGCTGGGCTGCTGGCAGGGTTGCTGGCGGAGGGCTGGGGAGTATTGGCCATTTCGGGGTAGCGGACAACATTCTGGACGGGGTTCTGGGCTGACGCCTGCTCTGCTGGCGCGGAGGCTGCTGCCGCTCCGGCCTTGAGTGACCGCAGGTAGTCAACCAGCGACTTCAACTGCGCGGGGCTGCCGACGAACGGCGGCATGCCTCCGGCGATCATCTTGGCATTCGGTTGCAGGATCAGATTGGACAATTGAGCGTCTTTGAGTTTGGCTACCAAGGGCGCAAGCGCGGGTCCGCGTCCACCGGTGGCCGACGGGCCGTGGCAGGCGATGCAGCCATGCTCCTGATAGACCTGTTCCCCGGCGGCGACAGCGGGCGAGACTGGCTCGGCGCTGGCGGCCTGGGGTGCGCTGGATGGGGCGCCAGGCTGCGCGCCGCTTTGCGGAATCGCCGCCTGAACGTTGGCCGCGCTGGTGCCGACGACGCCCAGATAGGCAAGCAGCGCCGACATCTCCGGGGCGGAAATATCCACCGCTGGCATGTGTCCGGCGAGCATGGCAGCGTTCGGATGATGGAGGAGCCCGATCAACTGCTGCTCGGGAATCTTGGTGGTGATGCCGGTAAGATTGGGCGCAGCAGGCGTACCCAGGCCAACCTCGCCATGACAGCCCGAGCAGCCATGCTCCTGAAAGATGCCGCGACCCTGCGCCACCAGCGGACTCACCGGTCCGCTGGGCAGCGCGGCGGGTCCGGTGCCGCCGGGGGCTTCCACATACGGCTCGAAGGGCGCGGCGGTATAGGCTTTCTCCTGCTGCTCCTGGAGGGCAAGCTGGGCGGCTGTGGTTGGGTCCTTGCGGTCGTCCATCTCGCTCTTCATGCCGAGATAGACGATGCCCACCATGACGATGGCGACGGCCAGCACGGGAATAGGCCGGCGCCAGGGCCGGCGCTCGAGGCTGCGATCCAGAAACGGGAGCAGAAAGAACAGGGCCGCGAGCAGTCCGGGGATCACAACCACGGCGAAGACGACCTGTGGCCCCTCCCAGAACTTGAGCCACTCGAACATGGGCAGGTAGTACCACTCGGGACGGGGTAGAAAGTGGGTGTCGGCGGGGTTGGCGATCGGCCCCAGACCGACCGGATGGAAGTAGGCGAGGAACCCAAGCCCCACCATGATGAGCAGGGAAAACGCCATATCCATCAGCACCTGGCGGGGATAGAAGCCCTCCGGTGCCATCTTTGGCTCGATGGGATCTTCCTTGATTGGCCCTGCCGCGCCCGCCTTGCGAAACAGAAAGATATGCGTCGCGATGAAGAGAAAAA
>JAJZFR010000442.1 GCA_021805265.1 Acidobacteriota bacterium
CCTGGCGATACCGGCCAGGAGAAGATGTATCTTCGTTCGCTCAGCGAGCGTCACGTTACGGTTGCCGTGCAGTTGCGGGACGGCGAGACGGTGAGCGGCTGGATCGAGTATTTTGACGATGGGATGATCCGCCTGACGCGGGATGCGCACCGAGGCGAGTCGGTGTACGAACAGCCGCGCGAATCGCACCCGAACCTGTTCATCTACAAGCATCAGATACGGACGATCACGGAGTTGTCGCAGCGGCGGATGGCTGCACCCGCAACGAAACTGAACGGGGAAGCATGAGCAGTGCAGGGTTGCCTTCAGAGAAGGATGCCGAGTTGGAATGGGCTGGCCGGGCCGCGCGGATTGCGCTGGAAGCGGGGCAGAAGCTGAAGGAGTTCTTTGTCGCTGGCGTCGAAACGGAGTACAAGGGCGACGTGGATCTGGTGACAGTGGCGGATCGGACGGTCGAGGCGTTTCTGCGCCAGGCGCTGCTCGAGGAGTTTCCCGAGCACGGCATCTATGGCGAAGAGGGGACACGAGATAGGCTGGAATCGGGGCTTCGCTGGTACGTGGATCCGCTGGACGGGACGACGAATTTTGCGCATGGATTTCCGCATTTCTGCGTCTCGATGGGTCTGGAGGAGCGTGGTCCGAAGTTAAGGGACGACGAGGATGGCCCGATTGTTGCCGCAGTGATCTACGACCCGATGCGGGACGAGTTGTTTGTGGCAGAGCGGGGCAGGGGCGCGTGGCTGAATGGGCGACGAATGCGGGTTTCGACGACGCCGGTGCTGGGCGAGTCGCTGATTGCGACGGGATTCCCCAGCCGCAAGCGGCATTCGAGTCCGAATATCCATTTTTATCATGAGTTTACGCTGCGGTCGCATGGCGTTCGCCGGGCTGGCTCGGCGGCTCTTGATCTGGCTTACGTGGCCTGCGGGAGGCTGGAAGCATTCTGGGAGTTTCACTTGAATCCGTGGGATACGGCGGCGGGTTTTCTGCTGGTGGAGGAGGCTGGCGGGCGGGTGACGAGCTTTGATGGCGCGCTCAGAAAACTCGATAGCCAGGAGGTTCTGGCGAGCAACGGAAGGATTCATGAGGAGTTGCTGGGCCTGTTTGCGGCGATGTTTCGAGGGCAGGATTTGGCGGTGATTCCCACGGCGGCGGAATATGCGGCGAGTCGGCGCGCGCGGCAGGCTGGTGAAGCGGCCACTATCTGAGACGGGGTGCCGTCTGGTGCCTGCTTTGCACTTCCCAACGGCTCGGCCTGTTGTGCTACCATGGGCGAGCGGAAACACCTTAACGGAGACGCTCAAGTTATGGCATATGTGATTGCAGAACCCTGTATCGGCACCAAGGACAGCGCCTGTGTGGACGCTTGTCCCGTCGATTGCATCCACCCCAAAAAGGACGAAGGCGAGCACGGCGAGGCGGATCAGCTTTTCATTGATCCGGTCGAGTGCATTGACTGCGGCGCGTGTGTTCCGGCGTGTCCGGTTTCGGCGATCTTTGCCGCCGACGACCTGCCGGAGAAGTGGGCGCACTTTACCGAGAAGAACGCCGCGCACTACGGGCGATAATACCGCGCTTGATGGAAGCAGAGGCAGCGCGCAGTCAGCGATGGCTGCGCGTTGTTGCGTTCCGCTTGCGCGTTGCCGTTCCGCCTACTCGATACTCAGCACCGAGATGCTTTCGTGAGATGGTTGGCCCCATGACGCAACTGGCAAGATCATCCAGGAGGCAGTCATGACTCAATTCTCCAGCGACGCAGTGGTTCTTCGTGTGTGGCCGGTGAACGAGGCCGACCTGGTGGTGAGTTTTTTTACGCGCGATTACGGCAAGCTGAAGGGTGTGGCCAAGGCCGCGCTGAAGAGCCGCAAGCGGTTTGGCGGCTCGCTGGAAGTGATGACAGAGGTGCGGGCGTACTTTGCCGACCGGCCGCGTCAGGAGCTTGTCCGTCTGGATCACTTTGATCTGGTCCGTTCACCGCTGAGCCAACCGGTGGATTATCTTCGCGCGGCGACGCTGAGCTATTATGCCGAAGCGCTGGACGAAGTACTTCCCGATCACGATCCGGAGCGAGCCGTGTTTCGGCTGTTGACGGCGGTGCTGGAGCATAGTTCAGCGGAGCAGCCCTGGGTTGCGACAACGTATTTTTCGCTGTGGCTGACACGATTGATGGGCTGGTTGCCGGAGTTGTCGGGATGCACCCTCTGCGGGCGCTCGTTCGCGGATTCTGAGGCTAGTTTTCATCCGGGTTCGGATGGTCTTCACTGCGAAGCGCATCGGCTTGGTTCGGGTGCGGTCTTGTGTGCGGATTCGCTGCGGATGGCTCAGCGGATGCTGCGCGAGCCGCTGGGGGAGTTTGCGGGGGAAGCGTGGCCGAGGCGGCGTGGCCAGGACCTGCGGCGGTTTACAGTGGAGTCGCTGGAGCGACATCTGGAGCGCCGGCTGCGCTCGGCTGAGGCTCTGCGGAGGCTGAGCCAGTGAGTGGCAAGGGAGCCGATGGGAAGTCGGCAGGGCGATTTGCAGAGGGACGGATTGGCGCGGCAACTGCGGTAGAATCTGTTCAGGTTTCTGTTGCCATGAAAGTGTCTGAATCCCTGTGATGAACTCTTCCGCCATGCAAACTTCCACTGCGAATTCCTCCGCAGCAGGAAAGGTTTTTCCACTCACGTTTCAGGAGCTTCTGTTTCGGCTTCAGATGTTCTGGGCGGCGCGCGGCTGCGTCTTGCAGCAGCCCTATGACATCGAGGTGGGCGCTGGGACGATGGCACCGGAGACGTTTCTGCGGGTGCTTGGGCCGAAGCCTTATCGGGTGGGCTACGCACAGCCATCGCGCCGGCCTGCGGATGGACGCTACGGCGAAAATCCCAATCGGCTATACAAGCATACGCAGTTCCAGTTGATTCTGAAGCCGCCGCCGGGGAATGTGCAGGAACTGTATCTGGAGTCGCTGGAAGCGGTTGGGATCGACCTTGCGCGGCATGATTTGAAGTTTGAGGAAGACAACTGGGAGTCGCCGACGCTGGGCGCGTGGGGGATCGGCTGGCAGGTGATGCTGGATGGTCTGGAGATTACGCAGTTCACATACTTTCAGCAGTGCGGCGGGATCGACCTGAACCCGATTACGGCGGAGTTGACGTATGGGCTGGAGCGGCTGGCGGCTTTTCTGCAGGACGTGGACTCGATCTATGACATTGTGTGGGCGCGGGACCCGGAGACGGGCGATACGGTCACTTATGGCGAGATGCGGTTGACTGAGGAGCTTCAGCTTTCGGTTTACAACTTCGAGTATGCGGATGTGGAGAAATTGTGGGAGCATCTGCGGTTGTATGAGGCGGAGTGCCAGGCGCTGATCGAAGGCGCGCGCGCGTTGCCGGAGACTGCGACGCTGGCCGAGCGAAGCCGCTATCCGCTGCTGGGCGCGTTTGATCTTTGCCTGAAGTGTTCGCACCTGTTTAACCTGCTGGATGCACGCGGGGCCATTTCGGTGACGGAGCGCGTAGGGGTGATTGCGCGGATACGCGCGCTTGCGGTCGGAGTGGCGAAGGCGTACGCAAGTCAGCAAACGAATACCCAGGAAAGAGTAGATATTTAATGGCGGATTTTTTATTGGAGATTGGCCTGGAAGAGATTCCGGCGCGCATGGTTGCCGCGGCTGAGGCGGAGCTGGCTCAGCGGGTGGAAAAGCTGCTGGGCGGTGCGAGCCTGCTGGAAGCCGATTATGCGGTTCGGAGTTTTTCCACGCCGCGACGGCTGGCGGTGCTGGTTTCCGGAGTGAGGACGAAGCAGAGCGACTCACAGGAAAACCTGACCGGGCCGTCGTGGAAGGTGGCGTTTCAAAATGGAGAGCCGACGGCTGCCGCGCTTGCATTTGCGAAAAAGGCGGGCGTCGAAATTTCTGCATTGAAAAAGATCGAGACGCCGAAGGGCGACTATGTCGGCGTGACTGCGGAGCGCAAGGGCGAGACGGCCTGTGATCTGTTGTCTGCGTTGTTGCCTGCGGAGATTGCGGCGCTCTACTGGCCCAAGAGCATGTACTGGCGGCGGGACAAGCCGGAGCGATTTGTTCGCCCGGTACGCTGGCTGGTGGCGATGTTGGACGGGCAGGTTGTGCCGATTACCTACGCCGGAATTTCGGCGGGCAACAGCAGCCGTGGTCATCGAGTGATGCATGGGGAAGGCCCGGTGGTGATTGAGCGCCCGACGGATTACGTTGCGACGCTGCGAGGCGCGTATGTGGTGGTTGACGCGGCGGAGCGCCGGCACACAATTCGCAAGGAACTGGATCGGGTGACGCGCGGGGTTGCCGGGGCGCGGTGGCGCGAAGACTGGGAGTTGATCGAAACGGTGGTTCCCCTGACGGAGTGGCCTGGGGTGCTGATGGGCAGCTTCGAGCCGGAGTATCTTGCGCTGCCGGAAGAGATTCTTGTTACGGTGATGCGCGACCATCAGAAATACTTTGCCGTCGAGGGCAGCGATGGAAAGCTGATCGAGCATTTCCTGACGGTTCTGAATATCGAAGTCGATGACGAGGGGCGGGCGATCATTCGTCACGGGAACGAGCGGGTGTTGCGCTCCCGCTTCAAGGACGCGCAGTTTTTCTGGAATACGGATCAGAAGATTCCGTTGACCGAACGCGTTGAGATGCTGAAGGCCGTGACGTTCCAGAAAGATTTGGGAAGTTATTTTCGGAAGACGGAAGCGAATCTTGCGATTGCGGGAAAGCTGGTCGAGATCGTATCGACGCGCGGCAAGGTAGTGGACCGGACGGCGCTGATGCAGGCGGTTTTGCTGGCGAAGACCGACCTGACGGCCGAGTTGGTGAAGGAGTTTACCGAGTTGCAGGGCATTGTGGGCGGGCTGTATGCGCGCGCGCAGGGGCTGGGCGAAACGGTGGCGTCGGCGATCTATGCGCAGTACTCGCCAGCCTCGATGGAGGACGCGATTCCGACGAGCATCGAGGGTCAGTTGCTGGGCATTGCCGACCGCGTCCAGACGATTGGGGCGATGTTTGGCATTGGCAACGCACCGACCGGGTCGAAGGACCCGTTCGCGCTGCGTCGCGCGGCCAATGGCGTGGTGAAGATACTGGCGGAATCGGAGCTTCCGTTGACGCTGAACGAAGTTGTCGCGCTGGCGGACGGTTCGGGCGAGAGCGTGAGTGTTTTTTTGCGCGAGAGGTTGAGTTTTTATCTGAAAGATGTTCGCGGCTTTGCCTACGACGTGGTTGCGGCGGTGCTGGGGGCGGGCGCAAACGATGTGCGCGATGCGGTAGCCCGTTGCGAGGCGTTGACAGCGGTTCGCGGCTCGCGGGATTTTCTTGCGGTGTCCGCTGCCTTCAAGCGCATCCAGAATATACTCGGCCAGGCTGCGGAGAAGCAGGAGTTTCCCACTGCCGACTATGCGGGGGCGTTGGTGGCGGCGGAGGAAAGGGCTCTTGCGTCGGCTTCCGCGCATCTGGCTGGTCAGGTGGCGGAACTGCGGGCGCGCCACCAGTATCAGCCAGCCCTTGAATTGATCGCTACGCTTGGGCCGACGGTGGATGCGTTCTTTGACAAGGTGATGGTAATGACGCCGGATATGGCGCTTCGCGGAGCGCGGCTGGGGCTGATTCGCTCGGTGTTGGAAAGTATTTCAGGGATTGCCGATTTCAGCGAGATTGTTGTCTCATCGTCGGCGGGGTAGGGTGCAGTTGGGGCGAGTTGATTGCTCGATTCCAAGTACAATCTGGATATGAAGGTTACGGTTGG
>JAJZFR010000083.1:0-14674 GCA_021805265.1 Acidobacteriota bacterium
CAACGAAACTCACTCCATTCACGAAATGGTAGGCGAGGCAGGGCTTGAACCTGCAACCCCCGGCTTAGAAGGCCGGTGCTCTATCCAATTGAGCTACTCGCCCGCGTTATCAACAATTTGCGAGATTCTCCTTCAAACTTTACCATCGGCTTGGAGGAAATCGCGGAACCTCGCTTTGAACAGTTTATCCGTGAACGCTTGTACCTCACAAACGTCGCCACCACCACTGTCGAATGGTATCGATGCTGCCTAAAGTGGCTACCCTCCTCATACCCCGCAAAAGACGATCTCAAGGCAACGGTAATCAGGCTTCGCAAGGCGGGCCTCAAAGAAACGGGCGTTAACACCGTCATTCGAGCCATCCATGCCAAGCCGCACCATTCACGCTTTCTGTCACACTTTCGCGGTGAACTACCTGAGGCCGTGAAGTCCAAAATCTTCTGCAGCCCAGTAGTCGCTGCAAAATCACGTACCTGCGCAGACGCTCCCTAAAACATCAACCCAGGGGAGATTTCTATTCTGGTATGACAAGCGGAGTTATGGAGGTGCGAGATTATGAGCGTGTCGCGATATACTCACGGTGCTTATGCTGCGGGTTTTGCGGTTGGGGTGGAAAATCGATTGAGGCTGGTGTTTTCATGCGTATTCCTTTGAAAAGGTTGTCATGGTTTTTGTTGGCGCTTTGCGCGGCTGGATTCAGTGCGTCTGATCTCTCGGCGGGTCAGTCCTCATCCGGAACGGTTGCAGCGCCGGGGCTGACGCTGGATTATCGCGGGGCCACGCTCGTGATCGAGCCGTATGCGGCGAATATCGTTCGGGTGACGCTGAGCCTGCAGAAGAAAAATGCCTTGGCGGGGCCGGGATACGGATTGATCGGGCATCCGGATGCGACGGGCTGGACCCGGAGCGACGGGCCGGATGGGCTGGTGTATCGCTCGGCGCGGATGGTGGTGCGGCTGCCCAAGGGCAAGCCGTGGAAGCCGGTGGTGACGCAGTCGGATATTGGCCGGTTCTTTGGCGGCTCGACGCCGGGAGCGAATATCGTCTTTGACACGGGCGACGGCAAGCGGATGCTGGAGATGACGGGGTGGGCGGAGTCGGTGCCGAACTACAAGGACGGCGACGAACAGGTGCTGAATGATCGCCGACCGACGGACCCGGAGTTCTATCGGGTGGCGGGGTACTTCGCGTCGCCGGAGGATGAGCACTATTACGGGCTGGGACAGAATCAGGAGGGGTATCTCGATCATCGGGGGCACACGGTGCAGTGCTGGCAGGACTACGACGCCACCGGCGGTCAGAGCGTGTGTGTTCCGTTCCTGGTGACCAACAAGGGCTACGGGGTGGTCTGGGATAACCCGTCGAAGACGACGATTCGTCCGGGGTTTAACGAGCAGACGACGTGGACCTCGGAGGTGGGCAACCGGGTTTCGTTTTTTGTGATCGCGGGGCGGACGACGGATGAGATTTACGCAGGATACCGGCTGCTGACGGGGCCGACGCCGCTGCTGCCCAAGGCGGCGTATGGGTATATCCAGTGCAAGCAGCGGTATCGCTCGCAGGCGGAGCTGATGAGCGTGGCCAAGGGGTACCGGGACCGCCATCTGCCAGCGGATGTGTTCGTAGTGGATTGGTTCTACTACACGAAGATGGGCCAGATGGACTTCGATCCGAAGCTGTGGCCGGACCCGACGGCGATGAACGAAGAGTTGCACCAGATGGGCTACCAGACGATGATCAGCGTGTGGCCGCGGTTTGTTCCGGGGACGCGGTTTTACGAGACGATTTTGAAGCATGGGTGGTTTGAACATCTGGCCGACGGGACGCCGACCAATGGGTTGCCCTATGACCGGGCTGGATCGGATATCGATACGACGAACCCGGAGGCGGCGAAGTGGTATTGGGGCGCAATTCGGGACAACATCCTGTCCAAGGGATTTGACTCGATCTGGCTGGATGAGACGGAGCCGGACCTGCCGCCGAATGGCAGCTACCTGCATGCCGGGCCGGGGACGGAGTTTTTCAATCTCTATCCTCTGACGCACACGGCGGCGCTCTATGACGGGTTCCGTCGCGATCTTCCGAACAAGCGGGCGCTGAGCCTGTCGCGAGACGCGTATCTGGGGATTCAGCGCAACGGAGTGATCGTGTGGTCGTCGGATATTTCGCCCACCTGGGACGCGCTGCGGAGGCAGATTCCGACGGGGCTGGACTTTACCGCTTCGGGTATCGCGAACTGGAGCAACGATACGGGCGGATGGCAGTATCTTCCTTCGGAGCATCATCCGGCGCACCGTCCGCTGCTGGACCCCTCGGACGCGCGGGACAATGTGGGCGGCTATGACGACTATCCGGAGCTGTATACGCGGTGGTTCGAGTATGCCGCGTTCCTGCCCATCTTTCGCTCGCACGGCAGCCGGAACGAGAACGAGGTGTGGTCTTACGGCAAGCAGGCGGAGCCGATTCTGGAGAAATACCTGAAGCTGCGCTATGAGCTGCTGCCGTATCTGTATTCAGCCGAGTACAACACGTGGAAGACGGGTGCGCCGATCCTGCGGGCGCTGTTCATGGACTTTCCGAACGACCCTCGGGTAGCCGACATCGGGGACGAATACATGCTGGGGCCGGCGTTTCTGGTGGCTCCGGTGGTGGAGCAGGGAGCCACCAGTCGGCGGGTGTACCTGCCGGCAGGAACGGACTGGTATTTTTACTGGACCAACCAGCGGGTGCATGGGGGCCAGACGATCACGGTGAGCGCACCGATCGACACGCTGCCCTTGTTTGTACGTGCCGGTTCGGTGGTGCCGATGGGCAGCCCGATCCTGAGCACGGCGGAGGCTCAGAAGATTGTGAAAGTGCGGGTGTATCCCGGCGCGGATGGGGACTTTACGCTGTTTGACGACGACGGCAAGACCTATGGGTACGAGCAGGGCGAAGACCGTGTGAGCCAACTGCACTGGGACAACGGGGGTGGGAAGCTGACGCACAGCGGAGCGGATTTCTGGAGCGGCTCGGACGACGCGATGGTGGAGGTAGAGCAATACAAGGAGCCAGGCAATACGGCTCCGACGAACCTGCGGCAGGGGGAGCGTCCGCTGCCAGACGTGCAGCCGAGGAGCAATCCTCAACCGAGGAATCCTCAACCGAGCAATCCCGGGCAGGACAACGCGGTACCGAATCCGGCGGTTCCACTGGGTCCGCCGACGGGCGGGCAGTCAGGCGGAGCGCCGACGGGCAGCGGTCATTCGAGCGACCTGGTTTATTGAGCGATTGAATCGAGGGTGTGACCGGAGGACGAGTTCGTGCGTCTAATGGTGCGGAGACGGCTGCTTTTGCGAGAATGACTGTGAGCAGCGCCGGAAGCGCCGTCAATTCAGCAGAAGGAAATCGAACTCGCCATGAAGATTGCTCGAGGCTGTTGGCTGTTTGCTTCCGCATTTCTATTGTTTCCGATTTCGAGTCTGTCGCAGCAGGCCCCGGCGCTTGCGGCGCGACCGGGATCGGTGTCAAAGTCTGGCGCGCCGGCGATCAGCATCCCTGTGACCTTGCGCGACAGGAAAGGCAAGCTGATTACCAGCTACGCGGCCTCTGACCTGACGCTGTCCGATAATGGCCGGCCACAAGGGATCGAGAGCTTTGCGCATGTCGCGGATCAGCCGCTGCGGATTGGCCTTTTGATCGACACCTCCCATGGCCAGCAGGATGCGCTGGACAGCGAGCGCGCTGCGTGCGGCAGGTTCATCGACCAGATGCTGATGCAGCCGAATACGAAGGTGTTCCTGCTGCATTTTGACCATCAGGTGGAGCTGCTCGAGGACTTTACGACCTCGAAAGAGAAGCTGCATACGGAGTTGAGCGAGATGACGACATCGGCCCCTGGCGTGGAGCCGGTTTCCCAGGTGGGCAGCGTGGGGAAGGTGTCCGCGCATGGTGGCAGCGACCTGTACGACGCGGTGTACCTCGGCTCGAAGGAACTGATGGGACCGGAGCCGGGGCGGAAGGTGATGGTGATCTTCAGCGATGGCTATGACCACATGAGCAAAGAGGGACTGAGCGAGGCGATTGATGCCGCAGAGCGGGCGAATGTCTCCGTCTTCACGGTGTACGTGAAGAGCGAGGATCAGCCGAAGCCGAGCAGCGGCTTTCCGGGGCAGAATCGGCGGGGCGGGATGGGTTATCCGGGCGGTGGGTATCCCGGTGGTGGCTATCCTGGTGGTGGATTTCCGGGCGGCGGATACCCTGGCGGCGGCAATCCGGGCCAGACAGGCGGCAGTAATCGACCGGCGGAGATTCATGGCGACGGAAAGAAGATGCTCGAGGAGATTGCGACGCGCTCGGGCGGGCGGTACTTCGAAGACGTTCGCAAGGGCGACTATGACACGGCGTTTCGCGAGATCGAAGACGAGCTGAAGGCGCAATTCATGCTGACGTATGTGCCGAATGACGGAAGCGATGACTCGTTCAGCGATGGATTTCACAAGATTTCCTTGCGGGCAAAGGACAAGACCCTGTTTGTGATCACGCGCGAGGGCTATTTTGCAGCGGGTGCCGGAGCGGCAGGAAAAACTGCGGGAAAATAGGACAAGGCCCGAGAGGCTTTGAGAGGACTGGCCGCTCAGGTATGGAAGCTGCCTTGCCGAGGACGATTTCGCCGCCGTTGGCCCGCAGGCTGGCTTTCGAGGTGGGCTTTACCGAGAGTGGTCTGGTTGGGCTGCCCTACGCCGGCTCGGTGGAACAGGCGGAGCGATACGCGCGGTTCATAGCCTCGGGACAGAACGGGGAGATGGCCTATCTGGCGCGTCGGAACGAGCACGGGGAGCTGGTGCGGGGCCGGATCGAAGCGCCGTTTCCCTGGGCGCGGTCGGTTCTTGTCTGCATGGCCAGCTATCACGCGGATGCTCCGCGATCGATCGATGCTTCAGCGCCGAGTCAGGGATGGATTGCGCGCTATGCCTGGTCGAGCCGACGCGATCCCGACGGCCGGCAGCGGCCAAGCGATTATCACAAAGTGCTGCTGAAGCGGCTGCGCCGGGTGGAGTCGGGATTGAAGGCCGAGTACGGTGGGTTCGAGTCGCGCGCGTATGTGGATACCGGGCCAGTGGTCGAACGGTCTGTGGCGCAGGCGGCGGGGCTGGGATGGACGGGGAAGAATACCTGCCTGATTCATCCACGATTCGGCTCGTGGAGTTTTCTGGGGGTTCTGGTGACGGAGCTTCCGGTTGAGGAGGTTTCGCGCGAGGTTCCGCTGACGGTACCGGATCGCTGCGGCAGTTGTACGCGCTGCCTGGACGCCTGCCCGACGGGCGCGCTGACCGAGCCGTACAAGATGGACGCGACGCGGTGCATCGCCTACCTGACAATCGAACATCGCGGTGAGATTGCGCCGGAGTTGAGCACGGGGATGGGGCGGCAGGTGTTCGGGTGCGATATTTGCCAGGATGTTTGCCCGTGGAACCGGAAGGCGCCGATCACCCAGGATGAGGCGCTCGGAGCGCGCGAGGAACTGATCAATCCCGAGCTGGACTGGCTGGCCGACTTGAAGGAGAGCGACTTCGAGCGGCTGTTCAACGGCTCCCCGGTGCGGCGGACGGGATTCTGGGGATTGCGCAGAAATGTTGCCATTGCGATGGGCAACAGCGGCCTGGCGAGGTATATTCCACGGCTGGAGCAGTGGTTGTCCCAGCCCTCGAGCGCTGCCCCGGAGGGCTTTATCCGCGCCGCTCGCTGGGCGTTGCAACATCTGGGCGAGGGAGGGCCAGCGGGTACGCCACCGGAAGGATCGGTGTGAGGACGCTTTCAGGGTCAGTTGCAGCGGCGGACTTCGATTGCGTTCAATCCCTTTGGCCCCTGCTGGACCTCGAACTCGACGGACTCGCCTTCATTGAGCGAGCGATAGCCCTCTGACTGAATGGCCGAAAAGTGAACGAAGACATCTTCGCCGGTTGAGCGCTGAATGAATCCGTAGCCTTTGGCCCCGTTGAACCATTTGACAATGCCTTGTTCTTTCACGTCTGCACTCCTCGGTTGATGACCTTGTGATGAAGCATCGAAGGCACGAAAAGCTGCCTGGCAACATGGTTGGGTTGCAGCGGCAGCTCGATGTCATGCGCAATCGAGATACACTTGTCCCGAATACCACCCAGACTGCCAATGACCGCAAGATTTAAGAGTTCTTGCTCTGGTTATGTCAGGAAACGCTTAAAAATGCAAGAAAAAACTCAAGGCGGGTCTCGCTATCTGGCGAACGCGAGGGGCCATAACAGGCTTCAGGCTCTGATAGGATCAGGCTGAGAGCATCCGGAATGTTAGTATTTCGTCGCGAGCAAGTTATCGAGAGGCCCCCGCAGGGAACGGATTCCGAGTCTGGCCGGGTGGTGATTGCTCACGGTTTCGACTGGAGACGAGACGGAAAGCTGCTGGTCGGGTACCTGCTGGACAGCGAAGTGCATACCTTTGCCTTCAGCTTCGCGGCGAATGCGATTCTGTCGTTCATTCCGTTCATTGTGATGCTGTATGCGATCGCGCGGAATCTCTTTCATTCTGCGGCGATGAGCGCGGTGATCGTGGACCTGATCAAGTATTTTCTGCCATCCAATCAGGATTTTGTGGCGCAGAACCTGGCCGGGGTAGCGGCGCGACAGAGCGTCCAGGCTGTTTCCTTGCTGATGATTCTGATTGCCTGCACGGGGATATTCCTGCCGTTGGAGGTGGCGCTGAATCGATCCTGGGGTGTGGCGAAGAGCCGTAATTACCTGATGAATCAGGTGGTGGCGCTGGGGCTGGCGGCGTGGATGGTGATGCTTGGCATGGCCAGCATCGTGATGAACGAAGTGGAACGATCCTTGCTGACGCTGCTGTTTTTCGGCCATGTGGACAATGTGTTCTACCGCTTTCTGACCATGTCGTGGCTGGCGCTGACGACTTCCGTGGCCAGCATCCTTTTCTTTTTTTCGATCTATTGGCTATTGCCCAATCGAAAGGTTCCGATGAGGCCCGTGCTGCGGGTCTCCGTGGTGACAGGGCTGGTCTGGGTTGGGGCCAAGCTGATCTTTGTGGCCATGTTGCCGCGGCTGGATCTTCGGGCGTTGTATGGGCCGTTTTATGTATCGGTGGGGCTGCTGCTGTGGGCTTATGTGTCGGGGTTGATCCTGTTCGCCGGCGCGCAGTTCAGCGCGGTGCGGTGGACCAGCCAGAGTCTGTTGAACGAGAGCCTTGCGAGCCAGTTGCCGGAGCCGCCACCCTCAGGGGCGTAACGCTCCCTTGCGCAGTTATTTTCCGTGGACGAAACGGATCAGATCGCCGGTCGTGCAGTGTGCTTCGATGGCATGGCGGAGCGGCTTCTGGGTGGCGATCTGATAGCGGTTGCGGCGACCCTGTTTGGTGACCGTGAGGTATCCGGAGGTGCTCAGGTCATCGACGATGCGCTGAACAGCGCGTTCCGTAATGCCGACGCTGAGGGCCATCTCGCGCATGCGCATCTCGCGATCATGGGCAATCAAAAGCAATACGTGCGCGTGGTTGGTGAGGAAGGTGTAGCCGGGCGAGTCGGAGTTGTGTGGTTCTGTTGCGGGTGTCATGGCAGACCTTTCAGGACCATCGCTCATTGGGAAGACTATAACCGAACCTGCAAGGGGTGTATGTTCCTTATTTATCAACTTCGATAGCAGGAATTGGCAGGCACGTATTATCGCGCGCGAAAACTCTTGATGGCGATGGCGTCTGGCTCGCGTCCGACGGAAAACAAGGTGAACAGGGAGTGGGTGCTTGTGCGGATGGCGGCGACATCGCCGGAGCGCTGATCGACGGCGAAGAGCAGATGACCCGAGGCGGACAGGGCGAGAGCCAGCGGACCGTCGCCGACATGAATGGAGCCAGCGCGCTGGCCGTCGTCAATGGCGTAGAGCGCAACCTCCTGAGACTGGAAGTTGGCCTCGTAGAGGGTGGAGTTATCCGGGCTGACGAGGCCGGCGACCGGCTGGGCACCGATCAGGTAGGCTCCGCCGACGTCATCCGAGCTGGTGACGATCTCGCTGATTGAATTCGAGGCGGCGTTCGAGACGAATAGCTCGCCGCCATCGGGTTTGAGCGCCAGGGCAACCGGATTCTGGCCGACATCGAGCAGGGCTTCAATCGCGTCCGGGCGGCCTGGGGAGCGATTCTGTTTCGGATCCGCTTTCTGGGCGAGCGCAATGGCCATGACCTGGTGGCCGCTCGAACAGGTGACAAAGGCCTTGGAAGAATCGGGCAGAATGGCGATCTCCGACGCGCCAGGGCAACCTGTGAAGACGCTTCGCTGGGTGATCTGGTGGTTGGGTTCCCCTGCATTGAAAAGGCTGACGCTGCCGGCTTTGGAGTTGGTGACCACGAGGGAGGCGCCATCCGGGGAGATTCTTGCCTGCACTGGTTTTTCACCCACGCCGAGGACCACCGCAGTGCGCCGCAGCGCGAGGTCCAGCACGGTGACGGAGTTCGAGCCGGAGTTGGCGATATAGGCGAAATCGCCATTGGCGGAGAGGTGGATCGCGGTCGGTTCGCGGCCGACGGGGAGCGTGGCAACGACGCGCTGCCGCGCAGTGTCCAGGATGGAAACGGAGCCGAACGGGGGTTCGCGATCAGTGGCTGTTGCACTGGGGCGAACACCGGAGTTGAGAATATAGACCTCATTTCGGCTGGGACTGACGGCGAGGGCAACCGGGTGAATGCCGACCTGTATCTCCCGGTCAATGCGCAAATGGACCACGTCGATGACGGAGACGGTGTCGCTCGCTCCGTTCGTGATATACGCATATTCGCGATAGTTTGCGGGATATTCGGGGAAGTCCCGCCGACGGCATCCGGTGAAGAGTACGAGCAGGAGAGTCATCGCGGCAATGGGCGCGGTGACTCTGCTGCCGGGGTGTCTGGACGGGAGGATCATGGCGATCTGGTTCAACGGGACTGGCTCAACGGGACTGGCTTCAACTGGACTGGCTTCAACGGGGGAGTGGACTAGAGGGCAGCGGCGGTGACCTGGATGCCGCGCGGGAGCCTGCGGTGCACGATAGGCGCGATCTGTTCGATTTCGTCCATCATGAGGGAAAACTGCTCGGGGTAGATGGATTGCGGCCCGTCGGAGAGGGCGATGTCGGGCTGGTGATGGACCTCGACCATGATGCCGTCTGCGCCGACGGCGACCGCTGCGCGAGCCAACTGGAGAACCTTGTCCCGTTTACCTGTGCCGTGGCTGGGATCGACCAGAATGGGCAGATGGCTGAGCCGCTGAACGGCGGGTACGATGCTGAGATCGAGGGTATTGCGGGTGTGGTCGGCAAAGGTGCGGACGCCGCGCTCGCAGAGGATGACCTGATAGTTGCCCTCGCTGAGGACGTACTCGGCGGCCATGAGCAATTCGTCGAGGGTGGCGCTCAGGCCGCGCTTGACCAGGACGGGCTTGCGGGCGCGACCGGCGCGCTTGAGCAGGGAATAATTCTGCATATTGCGCGCGCCGATCTGGATGACATCAGCGTAGGCCTCGACCATTTCGAGGCTTTCGTTGTCAATGGCTTCGGTGATGATGCGGAGGCCAAAGGCGGCGCGAATGTCGGCCATGATCTTGAGGGCTTCGAGGCCCATTCCCTGAAAGGCGTAGGGCGAGGTGCGGGGCTTGAAGGCGCCGCCGCGGAAGAACTGAGCGCCGCTGGCGGCGACCTGCTCGGCGATGGCGAAGGCCTGTTCGCGGCTCTCGATGGAGCAGGGGCCAGCAACGACAGCCAGATTTGCGCCGCCGATGACGGCATCGGTGCCGGGAAACTGGATAACCGTGTTCTCGTCCTTGACGTCGCGGCTGGCGAGCTTATAGGGCTTGGAGACGCGGATGACCTCGGCGACGCCGGAGAGGCACTCGATATTGCCGCGGTCCACCTCGCCCTGATTGCCGGTGATGCCAATCGCGGTACGCTGCGCGCCGGGCAGGGGATGCGGACGAAAACCAAGTTGTTCGATGTGTTTGCAGACGGCGGCGATCTCTTCGGTGGTCGCCTGCGCTTTCATGACTACGAGCATGATGGTTGCCCCCAAAGAAGAAGTGTACCGGGTGAGGCAGGGAAGGGCAACGGGCTATGCGGGGCGGGCGATGGGGCGATGGTCCGGTCAGGTCCGGTCCGGTCAGGACCGGTTGCGTCGGGGTGCCACGACGGGATGCGCTTCGTAGCGCAGGGCCTGTGCGGGGGCGAATCGCACCGGCGCGGCCGCGTGATCCAGCCCTGCGTGGGCGGGTTCCGAGGGAGCGGATTCTGACGGAGCTGGTTCTGACGGGGCAAGTTCCGAAGGGTCCAGCAGGAACACGGCAGGCAGAACCATCAGCCCGAGAAACGAGAGCACCAGCAATAAATAAAACATTCTGCTCATCCCCATGTTGAGCGAGATAAAAATGCTTTCAACACTCAAACACCTTTGGTGGAGAATTGGCAAGTATTTTTTGCGTACCTGAGCAGGATGTGTACAGATTGTTACAGATTTTTGCTGGTGGCGCGGTGTTTGCTCTCGTTGATGGCGGCGCGGGATTCACGATCAGCTTCGCGGCGCTTTTCGGTTTCGCGTTTGTCCCAGTCCTGTTTGCCCTTGGCGATGGCCAGTTCACACTTGACGCGGCCGTTGCGGAAATAAAGCCGTACCGGGATGAGCGTATGGCCTTTGATCTGCGTCTTCACCAGTAGCTTGCGGACCTCTTCCTTGTGGAGCAGGAGTTTTCGGGTCCGCAGGGCATCGTGATTGGCGAGGTTTCCGTGGGAGTAGGGTCCGATATGCACATTGAGCAGGAAGGCCTCGCCGTCCTTGATGAGGCCGTAGGCGTCCTTGAGGTTGGCCTGACCCTGGCGGATGGATTTGACCTCGGTGCCGCGAAGGGCGACGCCGGCCTCGACCTTTTCGATGAGGAAGTAGTTGAAGCTGGCACTACGGTTGAAGGCGGCGTCGCGGTCGCCCGAGGCCACCGGGTCGCGCGGCTTTTGTGGCCGGGCGGCGGGTTTGGCGGCGGGGGCGACGGAATAGCTGGACTGTCTGGGCACGACGGAAGTTCCCTCAGACTCCATGGTATCGCAGATGTAAATCCGCGCGGCGGGCGGATACGTTTTGTCAGAGCGGGGCTTTGTTAGAATGAGGCATCGTCGTGAGTGCGGATCTGGACACGGATTTGGGCGCTGATATGGGCGCTGATATGGGCGCTGATATGGTTTGGGCTGGCCTTGATTGAGCCGAGTGGTCGGCGGGTTTTGGGTGGATGGTTGACTTGGGAGTTGATACGCAGCCCAGCTTCCGCAGTCGGGGCGCTGGAGCAAGCGGGTACCGGGAATGGGAGTTTGATGAGTCGCTTTGTATTTCGTATCCGCGCCGGTCGGCGAGTTTCCCTGGTTGCCTTGTCAACACTGATTGTGGTGTTCGCCGCGATGGCACGGCCAGCGATGGCGGCGGATTCAGTGCGCAGCCTGATGAACAAGGGCGAAGCGGCGGAGGCGCGCGAGGATTACGACGCGGCCTATGACTATTTCAAGCGCGCCTACGCCAAAGCGCCGGAAGACCTGCGCACACGGACGGCCTTTTATCGGCTGCGCCAGACGGACTCCTCGTGGCACGTGACGCGGGGCAACAAGCTGATGGATCAGGGGGATTCGCAGGCTGCGCTGGTGGAGTACCTGCGGGCCACGTCAGTCGATCCAGGCAACGAGGCCGCGATTCAGCAGATTGCCGCAATTCGCGCCAAGCAAACCAACACGCCAATCCACACCGAGACCAGCATTCCGGTGCAGACGCAGGATGAGATCGACGATGCGGCGGCTCCGGCGGAGCTGCACCCGATGACCAATGAGCCTTTGACGCTGCGCTACAACGAAGACTCGAAGGTCGTGTATCAGGCGATCGGCAAGGCGGCGGGGATCAACGTGCTGTTTGACCCGGACTACACGGGCAAACACATCCAGGTGGACCTGACGAATGTGTCGCTGCTCGATGCGCTGCGCATTGTGGCGACGATGTCGAACACCTTCTGGCGACCGGTGACCGGGAATACGATTTTTGTGGCGCAGAATACCCGGGCCAAGCGAACCGAGCTGGACGAGCAGGCGGTGCAGACGTTTTATCTGACCAATGCGTGGCAGCAGAACGATCTGAACGACGTGCAGACGGCGCTGCGCAACGTGTTGCCGAATACCAAGGTTTACGGGGTGCCGAGCCAGAACGCGATTGTGATGCGGGCGACGCCGGACGAACTTCTGCTGGCGCAGAAGGTAATCAGCGACCTGGACAAGGCCCGGCCCGAGGTGGTGGTGGACATTGCGGTGCTCGAGGTGGACCGGGACAAGCTGCGCAACATTGGCCTGAGCTGGCCGGGCAGCATCGGGTTTGCGCTGCAGCCGCCGCAGTCGCAGTTGAACAACGCGACAACGACCACAACGGCCACCGGAACGACGGTGAACCAGCCGAACCTGACGCTGGATAACCTGGCCAACCTGAACGCGACCAACTTTGCCGTGACGGTGAGCGCGGCGACGGCGAACCTGCTGCTGACGGATTCCGACACCAAGATTCTGCAGAACCCGCGCATCCGGGCGACGGATTCGCAGAAGGCGACGATGAAGATCGGCTCGCGCATCCCGATTGCTACGGGTTCGTATCAGACGGGCGCGGCGGTGACGGCGATTGCCAGCCCGCTTGTGGATACGCAGTTCCAGTACATTGACGTGGGCGTACAGATCGAGATGACGCCGACGGTCCACTTTGACCACGACGTGACGCTGAAGATGAAGATCGAGGTCAGCTCGGAGAGCGGCACCTCGACGATCAGCGGCGTGACCGAGCCGATCATCAGCCAGCGGACGGTGGAGCAGGTGATCCGGCTGCGCGAGGGCGAGGCCAACATCCTGGGCGGGATCGTGAACAAGCAGGACCTGGTGAGCATTACCGGTATTCCGGGGCTGGGCGAGTTGCCGATTCTGCGGTATATCTTCGGCTCGAAGTCGCGCGAGGTGATCGACGACGAGATTGTCTTTGTGCTGGTGCCGCACATTGTGCGCAGCCAGCAGCTAAGCCCGCTGAACCTGCGCACGATCGATACGGGATCAGGACAGTCGATCGAACTGCGGCGGACCAACTTCAGCGAAACCAGGCTGAACGCGAATGGGGATCAGGCGGCGGATGTGGCGAATGCCGCGCTCGGTCAGCGGACGGGCGGCGCAATGGCGCAGGCCGCTGCGCTGCGCGGCGAGACGGCCGATCTGGCAGCATCTTCAGCGCTGGCGCAGATGCACCAGAGCGCCGATCCGGCGTTGAATCCACCCGGAAATCCGACGCCTGGAGCAGGCATGAATTCGGCAGCCAATGCCGCGCCAGCCTTGCGGCCCGGCGAAGTGGGGCTGACGCTGGAGCCGCCTGCGACAGCGCCAGCAGTGGGTAAGCCTTTTGCTGTCTCAGTGAACTTGTCGGATGCCAAGGGCATCAGTTCGGTGCCGCTGCAGATCAAGTACGACGCGACCAAACTATCGCTGGTGAACATCGACTCGGGGAACTTCCTGAAGCAGGATGGTCAGGCAGTGGCGCTGGTGCATCGGGACGACGGGCCGGGAATGATTACGCTCGCCGCCTCGCGTCCGCCGGGTGCGGCTGGGGTAAACGGCGCGGGGACGGTCTGTGTGCTGACCTTCCAGGCGAAACAGGCCGGGGCGACGGATATTACCTTTGCGCGACCGGGAGCGCTCGATGCCGAGCAGCATCCGGTGATTGTGGCGGCAAAGAACGCGCATGTCGTGATCCAGTAGGAGGAGTCGCGATGACCAATTCCCGTCTCGAACGAGACTCCGGACGCCGAGCAGACGGAGTGTGCCGCTGCGAGCGGGGCCTGACGCTGGTGGAGTTGATCGTGACGGTGGCGATTCTGGGGATACTGGCTTCGGCGGCGATACCGGTGGCGCGCTTCGAAATCCAGCGCCAGAACGAGCGGCAACTGCGCTACGATCTGTGGATGATGCGCGACGCAATCGACCACTACAAGGACGCTGCGGACAAGGGCGCATTCCAGACCAAGGTGGATAGTCAGGGTTATCCTCCGGACCTGGATGAGCTGGTGAAGGGCGTGGAAGTGCAGGGCAAGAAGGTGCGGTTTCTGCGCAAGATTCCGGTGGACCCGATGACGGGCAAGGCGGAGTGGGGCATGCGCTCGATGCAGGACGATCCGGACAGCGATTCCTATGGCGGGCAAAGCGTCTTTGACGTGTATTCGAAATCGACCGGGACGGCACTGGACGGGACGAAATACTCGGACTGGTAAAGCCAGGCACGGTTGAGACGAGCAGAAAGACAGGCAGGAAGACAGGCAGGGCGGCAGGGTGCAACGAAGTTCACGAAAATGCGGCGAAGCAGGGTTCACGCTGATCGAGCTGATGGTGGTGATGCTGATCATCGGCGTGCTGATGGCGATTGCTGTTCCGAACTACGTTGCCGCGGTGAAGGCCGCGAAGGAATCGGTGCTGAAGGAAGACCTGCACGTAATGCGCCAGGCTATCGATTCGTACACGATGGACAAGCAGAAGGCGCCGCAGTCGCTGCAGGACCTGGTGGATGCGGGCTATCTGAAGACGATTCCCACCGACCCGATGACGCGCTCGACGGATACGTGGGTAACGGATCAGAGCGACGCGATGAGTTC
>JAJZFR010000083.1:14774-22923 GCA_021805265.1 Acidobacteriota bacterium
GTCTATCGCAATTATGTTGCGCTGACCAAGGCTGGCGCGTTTGCGGGCGATTCCGGTCTTGGCGGCAAGCTGGTGCTGGCGGGCGCGCTGGAGTCGGCGAGCGGAGTGGAGCTGGTGACAGCGGCGAATATCGCGGGGGCTGCGTCGCTGGTGGCGTCCTCCGATGCCCAGGCGCTGCGACAGGCGCTGCGGGATGGCGTGGCGGACTTTCTGGTGAACTCGCTCGAAGAGGCTTTGCGGATTCTGAAAAATGAAATTCGCAAGCGACAGGCGGTGTCGGTTGCGGTGAGTGTTTCGCGGGAGCATCTGATCGAGGAGATGGTGCGGCGCGGAGTTCAGCCGGATCTGCTGCCGGCGGAGGATTCTGGTGCGGTCGGCGAGGCGAATCCGGAGGCTTTTGTTCGCGCGGGAGCCAGACTTCTGGTTGCGGAGCCGGATCAACGCAGCTACGTTACCTGGTCGGTGGAGCAGGCTGCGGCGCAGTGGCTGCCGCAACTGGATGAGTGCGCGCGCGCAGTGATTTCCGCCGAGGATGCGGCGCGGCAGCGCTGGCTGCGGCTGGCGACGCGGTATCTTGGCCGGCCAGCGCAGCGGCAGCATGGGGTTGCAATGAGCGCCGAGGAGCGCGGTGCGTTCGAGGCACGGGTGAGCGAGCTTGTATCGGAAGCGGAATCGGGCGGCGCGTCACTCGGCTGAGTAGGCGGCCGCTTCCATGGCGGCCCAGAGTTCCTTCAGACCGGCTCCGGTTTTGGACGAGAGCAGGAGCAGCTCATCGAGTCCGAGCGCGGCTTTGAGGCTTTTGAGGCTGTTCGCGCGCTGGTTGCCGCTTTGCTTGTCCACCTTGGTTCCGACAACGACAAAGCGTCGCCCGGCTGCGCGCAGCCAGTCGATCAACTGGATGTCGCTTTGCTGGGCGGGAATGTTCGAGTCGATGAGGCAGACGCAGAGCGCGAGTTGTTCGCGTTCGGCGAGATATGGCTCGATGAAGGCGGGCCAGCCTGCGGAGATGGATTTGGAGATTTTGGCATAGCCGTAGCCGGGCAGATCGGCAAAGACCAGCCGGTGCCTGCCGGGTGAGCTGGGTTCGAACAACGCGAAGAAGTTGATGGCGCGGGTACGGCCCGGAGTCGAGGAGACCTTGGCTGCCTTGTCGCCGACGAGGGCGTTGAGCAGGCTGGATTTGCCGACGTTCGAGCGGCCCAGCATGGCAATCTCCGGCGCGGTGGTCGAGGGAAACTGGTCGGCCTTCATGGCCGAAAGCAGGAACTGGGTCTGGTATTTCAAGATGCGGATTCACTTTCGTGCTGCGGATGGGCGCCGCTCAAACTGGTTGCGGCGGTTGCGCCTGCTTTGATGATATGGGATAGGAGCATTGTCGGTTGTTGGATGGGTGTGGAATGGGTCTGGAATGGGTGAGGAATGGGTGTGGAATGGGTCTGGAATGGGTGAGGAATGGGTGCCCCAGGTCCCGGATTTTCGGACCTGGGGCCTGCAACTCAGCCTCCACAAACCCTCCCACCGGGGTTGACACTCAGGTTCCCCACACAACTTTCCAGCCATCCTCCACCCACAGCCGCGCAATAATAAACTTGCTCTGGGATATTTGCCCCCAATCGAACCGCTGCTCAACCGCCGCGCCCGCAGCCACAAATCAGCGGCGACAGCGAGAGAAAAAGGAAAGGTTCGCCAAGGCTCCATCCCGCCATGAAACCAGTCCGCTTCGCACTTTCGCCCACGCGTCATCGCCCCTTGAATCTTCTTCTGGGCGCAATGCTGCTGCTGGTCGCGACCCTTCTTCTGCTGGCTCTCGCCACCTGGCACGCCACCGACCCATCGTGGGATACCTCGATCTCGACAACCCTCCCCACCCGCCTGGTCCAGAACTGGATCGGCCCCGTCGGTGCCTGGTCCAGCGACCTCCTGCTTCAGTTCCTCGGCATCACCGCCTTCGCGCTGCCGCTCTGGATCGGCGGCCTCGGCCTGCGCTGGATTCGCGCCCGCTCCGGGGGGGCCGCATGGCTCCGCTGGTTTGGCATTCTGCTCACCCTCGCCTTCCTGCCCACCGCCCTCGGACTCATTCCCTTTCACTGGCGCTGGCTTCACACGCTGCCCATCGAAGGCGTCTCCGGGCGGCTCGCCGCCGATGCCCTCGTCGCCTGGCTCAATCTTCGCGGTGCAGCCATTGTCGCCTGCGTCATGGCCGCCGCAGGACTCTACTTCGCCGCTGCCTTCAGCTTCCGCGCCGCCTGGGAGTCGCTCCAGCACCAGTCCATCCTCGCCTCCGCCCTCCTCGACCGCTTCCACAACTGGCGGCTTGACCGCGCCGACCGAAGAGCGGAACGCCTCGCCTTGCGCCGCGACTTCGGCGAAGTCCCTTCCCAAATCCCCCAACCGGCCTCGGAACCCCTGAAATTCGCTCCGGACAACTGGTTCAACAGGCTCTTCCGCCGCCGCCGAAACCCCGATGACCTCCTCGACGAGGTACCCGCCGTTCAACGGGTCGCCAGCCTCGCCGCAAGACGCCAGGCCAGCCCGAAACCTCTCGCCGGCGACGCCCAGCGCCCGAGAAGCATCTGGGAACGCCCCGACGATCCCTCTCCGGCAACCCAGCCCCTGCCCGTAGCTCTCGGCCCGGAAAACGCTCAGATTGTCCCCATCACCGGTCGCGCCGACACCGCCGAAACCGACACCGGCGAAACCGATCCCGACGCAAGCCCTGGCATCGTCCCGCAACCCGCGCCAACCGCCGCAACCCGCGCCCGTGAGGCCCTGACCCAGCCAAACACCACCCAGCGCCCCCCACAACCCCAGCAAACCGCCGCCATTCACGAGCGCGCCGACGCTGATCTCCGCGCCGTCACCCTCCCGCCCAAAAACGTCAGCGGCTTCAAGCTCCCTCCCAGCACCCTCCTCAACAAAGGCGAAGAACCCCTCGCCATCCGGGAAAATGAACTCCGCGAAGAGGCCCGCAAGCTGGTCGAGAAGTGCGCCGAGTTCAAGGTCAACGGACAGATCGTACAGATCAATCCCGGACCCATGGTCACCACCTACGAGTTCAAGCCCGACGCCAGCGTCAAATACAGCCGCGTCGCCGGCCTCGGCGACGATCTCTGCCTCGCCATGCGCGCCGAAAGCATCCTCATCGAACGTATGGCGGGCAAAAGCACCATCGGCATCCAGGTCCCCAACCACGAACGCGAAACCATCCATCTCCGCGACGTCATCGAGTCCGAGACCTTCGCCAAGGCCAAATCCCGCCTCACCCTCGCCATGGGCAAGGACATCAACGGACGCATCGTCACCGCCGACCTCGCCAGCATGCCCCATGTACTCATCGCCGGCTCCACAGGCTCCGGAAAATCCGTCGCCATCAACGCCATGATCATGTCTCTGCTCTTCCGCACCACCCCGGCTCAGGTTCGGCTCATTCTCGTCGATCCGAAGCGCGTCGAGCTGGGCATGTACGAGGGCATTCCCCACCTCTTCACCCCCATCATCACCGAGGCCAAGCTCGCAGCCAACGCCCTCCGCAATGCCGTCCGGGAGATGGAGCGACGGCTCAAGCTCCTCGCCAGCCGCAGCGTCCGCAACATCGACCAGTACAACGCCAAAATCGCCGAAATCTCCATGTCCAGCCTCTTCACAGAGACCGGCGAGGAAGAAGCTCCACTGCCCTACATCGTCATCATCATCGACGAGCTGGCTGACCTGATGATGCTCGACCGCGCCAACGTCGAGGAGTCCATCACCCGCCTCGCACAGATGGCGCGCGCCGTCGGCATCCATCTCGTCCTCGCCACCCAGCGCCCCTCGGTCGATGTCATCACCGGCCTCATCAAGGCCAACGTACCCACCCGCATCAGCTTCCGCCTCGCCTCCAAAGTGGACTCCCGCACCATCATCGACGACAACGGCGCCGAGTCGCTGCTCGGTCGCGGCGACATGCTCTTCCGTCCACCCGGAACCAGCCGACTCATGCGCATCCACGCTCCGTACGTCAGTGAAAAGGAGACCGCCGCCATCGTCGATTTCTGGAAGGCTCAGGGCGAAGCTGAATACGTCGAAGGCTTCCTCGAAGCCCCCCGCGACGAGCGCGCCCAGCAAGACGGAGAATCCGACAGCGAGGAAGAAAACGACCCGCTCTTCGATGACGCCGTGCGCCTGGTCTTCGAGTTCGGCAAGGCCTCGACCTCGCTCTTGCAGCGCCGCCTCCGCATCGGCTACGGTCGCGCCGCTCACCTCATCGACCTCATGGAGCGCGACGGCCTGGTCGGCCCAGCCGACGGTTCACGCCCCCGAGAACTCCTCAAATCCCCCGGCTGGCTCCACGAAGTCCCCTCCGCCATCGACTAGCTCTCAGAACCTGTTCACCATCTTCTGAGTTGCAGGACGAGGAAGATCGTGAACAGGTTCTCAGGGGAAGAAGTCAATCAAAGTAGAACGAATGAAGACAGGACGCGGCTGGAAGCTCGCAGCAACGACCGGAAGCTCGCGCATCGCAATCTTCAGTGTTCCCAAATAGTATTTCCGTCTGATAAGCCCGGCAGCGATGGCTTCAAAAAACCACAGAAATGAAGCTGCTGACTGGTGTGTAATCTGCACAGCACCCTTGCAACCATCCTGCAAGGGTGCTGTGACGTCCCTGCTCCGCTGCGCAGAAAGCGCTACGGAATGGACGTGCCGGCAGAACTGGAAACATTGCCAACTCGATTCCAGCCGCCCGTGGCGATGGGATTGGAGCCACTGTTCCCGATGCTATTGGTGAACTGCTGGCTGCTGCCTACAGTCACAGGTTCTGCGACCAGGGTGGCGGTAATTCCGCTCTCGACGCTGTTGGCCGTAGCGCAGACAAGTTCTAGGATGCTGGTCGTGTTGCCAGCAACGCTGGCATACGCCGCGATCATCGGGATGTTGGTCGCTTCCGTCAGACTCACCTGTCCGTTTGCAATCGTCACAACGGAAGAAGCAGTCTTGGTCTGTGCACCCTGGCTTGCCGCTATAAGATCGCAGGACAGCGTATCCGATACGCCTACCGGTCCGTTGACCAGTGCGTGGACGAAATAGCTTCCCGCCGGCAACGTCAGTTGTGCGAGCGTGGTATGTATTCCGGTTGGCAGTGTTCCAACACTCACACCGCCGACGAAGGTTGCTCCGTAAACGGTGGGCGGCAGCGAGCTTCCGGCAGGCCCTTGCAGACCCTGTTGCCCCTGCGGACCCGGCATACCTTGAATGCCTGGCGATCCCTGCGGCCCGGTGAGGCCGATGGGGCCTTGAGGACCGACAGCGCCAATCGTGACAATGAACGGCGCTAGGACGGAACGACGGGGCTGCTCAAGCGTGAATCCGTAGGACCCTGGAGTCGCAAGAACCGCAGCAGGCAGCGTGGCGACGATGGTTGTGTCTGTGGAACTGACAATGGTCAGCTCCTGATCATTCAGGACCAGATGCGGTTTGCTCGGGAAGTGAGCGCCGACGACCGTCATCTGGTTGGTAGAAAAGTTGACGGAAGCGTTGAGCACGACGGTCCGGTGTGAGTCGCGCGAGTTGTCATCGTGCCCTTGTCCAAGCGCGCGATGCTCCTGCGCAAAAAGAAGTCCCAGGATCAGGCATGCGCCAGCCCCGATATTCCGTGAGTGTTTCATGGATATACCTTTCTGTTTTCGAAAATTTGATTTGAGCTTGGGAAGATTTTGAAACATCCGCGCTTTTGAGAAAGCCGCGTTGTACAACCGGAAAACAGCCGCAGCAAGCGATCACTCCTTCTCCACAATCTCCTTGCTGCTATGAAGTCCAACACTCGCCACATGGTTTCGTTTGGGAGACGGTGAACACAGCGTCAATGACGGCCAACGAGAGCAACCTCAGGTTTTTTGAGAATGGACTTTACAGACGCTCTCATGTTTTTTGAGCCTTTGTCAATGCAGACTCCCCTGGATGGCGTCGCCTGCCGCCCGGGGACTGGAGAGCTGTCTACTGAAAGTGCGACCTACTGCGAATTGAGAAATTCCTTGATTCTGTTCTCAATCGCCTCGCGCTCTTCATGGTTATTGAAAATGCTGCCTTTCATTGACTGTTTGATCGCGATTGCGCCAGAAAGGGCTTTGGCTGGAGGTCTGCCACGCGCCTCTGCCCTTCTCGCGCTCCCATGTAATTCTGTTCTGGATTTGAAAGTACCGGCTCGCCGCATATTGAATCGCTGCCGAGGATTGCCAGTCGGAGCAGATGTAGATCGATGCACCAGGCTTCATTTTTCGGCAAAGCAGGCGAAGCCATGTATCTGCCCATGCGGCGTACTCTTCGGCGGAAGTTCTGGAAAAACAATCCCCGTTAAAACGCTTGTTCTTGTTATAGGGCGGATCGACAATCACCAGATCGGCACACGCATCCGGGAGAAAGGCAAGCGCCACCAACGCATCCTGATGGATAACCCGGTTGCAAACCCCATCCAGGGAAATTGGTTCGTTCAGCGCAACCAGAACTCGACTGAACGCTGCCCGTTCCTGATCCGTCAGTGTCAGCGTCCTGTTCCGAGGCGCGCGCTCCTTTCCAGGGCTGTTCCGGGCAGCCTTCTCGCACACGCTGGTTCTCATCGGATCGTTCACTCGGTTGCCTCTCAGATAGAGGTGGTTGTATTCGCGCCCGACACTGTGCACAAACGCAATCATTGAATCCGGCAGAATGGCAGTGTTGACGGACCCGCGCTGATATATCCTGATCCCTCCAGAGGTTCCTCCATGCGAACGCCTGCTGCGACGACGATGCTTCTCGGGTTCCTGACCACTTTTCTCTACGTCCCGGTTCCATGCCCCGGTCAGCAGACGCCCCTGCCCACCGAGCTATCCGGCAATCCCTACGTCATCCGCGACGTCTGGCGCATCGGCGGCGAGGGAACCTGGGACTACGTCACCCTGGACCCTGTCGCCGAACAACTCCTCATCGCGCACAGCAACCAGGTCCAGATCGTCGATCTCACCTCCGGCCGCGAAATCGCCTCCATTCCCGGTATCGGCGAAGCGCGGGACATCGTCCTCGATCCATCCGGCGAATACGGGTACGTCTCCGACGCCAAGATGGCCATGGTCCGTGTCTTCAGCCGCTCCACGCAGCGCATCGTCGCCAGTGTACCCACCGGACCCAGTCCGCGCGCTCTGGTCTTCGAGCCGCTCACCCAACTGCTCTTTGTCATCTGCGCCGCGCCGGTCGTCGCCACGCCAGAGGCCACCGCGCCCGAGGGCCAAACCAGGAACCCACGCAACCCGCCCAAACCACCTCCTGTAAAATCCCTCATCAACGTCATCGAGACCCGGAAGTGGACCTCCGTCGGCGAATTTGAAGTCTCCGGACGACTCGGATTTGCCCAGGCAGACCGCAACGGACACATCTTCGTCAACGTCGAAGATCGCAAATCCGTCGTCCGCTTCAACGCGGCCGACGTTGCACAACAGTTGCGCTCGCCCGCCACGGCGAATAACCCGGCCAGCCCAGCCCCCGCCAGCCCAGACCCCACCGCCGCAACCCCGCTCCCCTTCGATCATCTGATGCGCCGTCTCATGCTCTCCTCAGAATGCGAAGAGCCTTCCGCGCTCGCTGTTGACGACACTCACATGCGCCTCTTCGTTGCCTGCAACAACGGGCGACTCGAGATCATCAATGCAGACAACGGAACGCCCGTCGCCGCGCTCCCCATCGGCTACGACACCGGCACCGTCGCCTACGATGCAAACCACTCCCTCATCTTCACCGCCAACGGCGGCGGCGACGGCAGCCTCACCGTCATTCGCCAGCACGTCACAGACACCTACGAGGTCATCCAGCAGCTCGACACCATGCCCCGCGCGCGCACCATGGCGGAAAACCCCGCCACCGGACGCGCCTACATGGTCACAGACATCTACGGCTACGATCTCTCCCAGCCCAGCGGCATCGGCACCCTCAAGACCTACCCCATGCCCGGCAGCTTTGAAGCTCTCGTCATCGACCACTTCAGCGGAAGATAATCCGGAGACATTCGCCTCGTGCGCCAGGCCCTCATCATCGACGACGACCTCATCAGCCGCGAAGTTCTGGCGATGCTGCTCGAATCGTTACAGGTGGACGCGCACCCCGTTGAAACCGGCCAGGAGGCTCTCGAATGGTTCGCCTCGGCCCA
>JAJZFR010000262.1:0-5252 GCA_021805265.1 Acidobacteriota bacterium
CGCCTGCCGCGTAAAGTGTTGCTGGATATTGCCGGCAAACCGATGATCGAGTGGGTGTGGCGGGCGGCGGCTGAGAGCGGAACGATGGACGCTGTGGTGGTGGCGACGGATTCTGAGGAGGTTGCCAGTGTGTGCCGGGAACTGGGAATCCCGGTTGCAATGACCTCGGCGGAGTGCGCGAGCGGGAGTGATCGCGTGTGGGAGGTTTCCCGGCAGATGGAGGCAGAGATTTATGTGAACATCCAGGGGGATGAGCCGCTGCTGACGCCAGCGCATTTTGGCCCGCTGCTGGGATTGTTTGCGCGGCCCGAGGTCGTGGTGGGCACAATCTCAGTCCCCTGCCCGGCGGAGGATATTCACAACCCGAACGCGGTCAAGGTGGTTACGGCGGTGGATGGCCGGGCGCTTTATTTTTCGCGGGCAGCAATACCGTTCGACCGCGACGGCCTGGGGGTGGTTGGCTACCGGAAGCATCTGGGACTTTATGCCTACCGGAGGCTGGCTCTGGAGCGATTTGCCTCGCTGGCGCCGTCTCGGCTGGAGGTTTCGGAGCGGCTGGAACAGTTGCGGCTGCTGGAAAACGGCATGGACATCTACGTGGGCGAGGCGATGGGGGATACCGTCGGGGTGGATACGGCGGAGGATCGGGAGCGGGTTGCGGCTATTCTGCGCGGGCGGAGCTGATTTCGTGCTCGGGTGAGGATTGAGGCGAATCGAAGCGGAGTGCATTCAGGCGGAGCACGAGGCCGTCGGCGAGCGATTCGAGGGCAATCTGAGTCAGGTCGCGGACGAGGAAATGGGCTGCGGCCAGCTCAGCGGGCGTGTGAGAAAACAGGGTCGCGATGACGGTTGCGCCGGCAGCGTGACCGGCCTTTGCGCCGGAGCCGGAGTCTTCGAAGACAACGCACTCGGCGGGAGGCAGGCCGAGCAGGGCTGCGCCGCGCAGGTAGGGTTCCGGGTGAGGCTTGCCGTGCGTGACCTGATCGGCGGTGATGATGCGCTCGGGAACCCGGAGGCCAACGGCTGCGAGACGGACCCGCGCCAAGCGTTCCGTGGCGGAGGTGACGACGGTCCAGTGGTCGGCGGGCAGGGCGGCGAGCAGTTCGCGGACGCCGGGCAGGGTTGCAACGCCTTCCTGATCGTTGACTTCGAGGTCTTCGATCCAGCGTAGTTCGACGAGATCGTCCAGGTCGGGGCGCAGCTTGCGGATGGTTTCAATGGCGCGGCAGCCGTGGGCGGTGCGAATGGCGAGGTCGGGATCGACCCCCCGCGCGAGTGCCCAGGCGCGCCAGCTTCGCTCGACCGAGCCGAGCGAGGAGACGAGGATGCCATCCATATCGAAGAGCAGACCTTTGCAGGGCAGGGTCTGGGGAAAGGTTGTCGCGGGCGAAGATTTCTGGGGAAGAGCGGACATACACCATTGTAGCGGGCGCGAAATTCGAGCAGTTTCACAGTTGCTGTGCCCGAGCCAAAATTGCGAGGTGCAGCTTTTCTTAAGGAAAAGCTGCGCGAATATCCACTCCCGCCAGGTATACCTACTGTGGAACTGCTTTATGGGGTGGCAGAGCGGGTTGGGGATGGGTTGGAGGGTCGGGACGGGGCGTCGAGTGTGAAGCGCGCGGGACCGCCTAACGCAATGGAACCGGCGAGGGAGGCGTGGCGATGGCCGAGGAGGAGATCGTTCCTGCCGAGAGTGGCTTTGCCGCCGGCTACCTTTGCTGTGCCTGACCAATGATCGAGATGCTGCGCCGGGGAAGCGGCACCGAGACTCCCCTGCTTCCAGTCAAAATCGAGGGTGCCTTTTGCCGAGGCAACCAGTTCGGCCTGGGAGGCGCCGATGGTGGTGATTTTCGCAGAAGCGTCGATGGGTCCGCCGGACCAGCTTGCACCGAGCAGGGTGCCGAGCAGGGATGGCTTGAGTCCATGGCCAAGGGTTTCGAGGGTATAGACGGGCGCGGTGCCGCCAAGGTCGATGGTGCCGCTGGCGTGAAGCGATCCGCCGAGAGCGGTGGCATCGAGCGAGTCGAGGAGAAGCTGGCCAGGGGCGGCTCCGGCGTCGCGATGGAGGCTGGCTTTGAGGCCATGGAGGGTCAGCGATGCCAGAGTGAACGAATCGGCATCGACGGTCACGGGCACCGAGGGGATTGCTTGTGCGGCATCGGTGCGCATTCTGTCGGTGATCGACTGGAAGAGATCACGCTGCTTCGAGGGTCCGAGAAGCGCTGCCTGCAGCGCTGCGGCATCCAACTGGTCGAAGTGAATCCGGAGGGTCCTGGGACAATCTTCGGCTGCGCAGTTGGGCGGTGGGGCGTAGTTGAGGGTTCCGTGGAGCGACCCATAGAGAAGGTCCGCTTTGAGCGTTGCGGAGGTTCCGTTCAACGAGACCAGCCCCTGGGGAAGGTCTACCGGGCGAGCAAGATACGAGGCCAGCCAGCGGGCATGGCGCAGTTGTATCTGACCGGACCAGAGGTCGGCTTGAGCCGGGGTCGAATCCGGCGCGAGCGTGGGCAACCAGGGGCCGTGGGCGCTGATGTCGAGGTCGGCATTGCCAGAGGCGAACCCGTCGGCCGCAGGAACCGGTTTCAGGCCAAGCGCCGTGGCCAGCGAGCGTACACGAAGGATGGTGGATGAGCCGGTGATGGCTGCGCGATAGCCGGCGCGATCCACCTCGATGCGGATGGAAAGCGGCGGGGCATCTGGATTTTTCGGACTTTTCGGATTTTTTGTGGCAGGTTCATGAGGGAGAGCGAACCTGGCGGTCAACTCTGTGGGATGGTCAGGGCCCAGGTCAGGGCCGAGGTCAGGGCCGAGGCCCGTTGCGAGATTTGGGGCGAAGAGCAGGGTTGGGAGGGTCAGCGGGTTATCGAAGCCGCCGCCGCGCAACTCAGCATGGTCGATGCTGAGCGAGCCGGTGAGCACCGCCGACGAGGCAGGACGCATCTTTGCCGTTGTGTGGATCGAGGGCCGGGAACGAGCCGCATTGCGGGCCTGAGCACTGTTGAAAGCGGCAGGCGGATTGGGTGGCGAAGCAAACTTGAGCATTCCGTTGATCTGGCCACGCGCTGCGACTCCGGGAGCGAAATCATTGCGCACGGTGCGCAGCAGGTCAAGCGCGGCCTGGAGGGGAATTTTGTCGGCCTGAAACTCGGCCTCCGGTTCAGCGCCTGGACCGGGCAACTCGGCCTTGACCAGCAGATGTCCATCGGCGACCTGGGTGTCGCAGGCGACATTGTGGAATGCGTTGATGGAGTGTTGGTAGAGGAAGCTGCAATTGGAATCCAGATCGAGAGGGGAATCGGGCTGAAACTCGGCGCGGTGGACGGCGGTTGCGCGGAGGCGCGCGCGCGTCTTCGCGGCATCGGAGGTTCCGGAGACTTCGACATCGGCGGTGAGATTTCCGCGCCATCCGGAGTCTGTGCCGAGGATGAGCCTGGTGAGCTGGCCGAGTTGGGCATCGCGCCACTCGAGTTGGAGATGGAGGGGCATCTGGCGCAGTTGGGTTGCGGCGTCGAGGCTGCCCTCCATGCGGAGTTCGCCAGTGCCGGCGTCGGCCTCGCTGCTGAGGTCGATGTCTGTCCTGACGGGCTGACCGCGAAGCCGGATACGCCACTGGCGCGGGCCATCCTGCCAGAAGGAAAGGTCGGCATTGACGATCGAGAAGGGGCTTTTCCGGAGGCCATGTTTGAGGTTGACGCGGGTGTTGGTTGCCTCGAGATAGGGAAGCTGAACGGGTGCCGACCCTTGTGCGGCACCGGTCAGGGTCTTCTGGGCAGGCCCGGCGAGGAACGTTTCGAGGTTCCAGCGGCCCTGATCGCTACGCACCAGGTTGAGGCTGGCTTCATCGACGCTGATGCGGCTGAAGACGGGGTGGCCACCCCAGAGCGAGAGCAGATCGACCGAGGCGACGACGGTGCGGGCAAAGAGGATCGGCTCCTGGCCGAAGTCCGGATTCTCGCTCACGGTGAGGTCATGGAGGACAAAGGCGGGACTGGGAAGCAGCCTCCATTCGACCTGGGAAAGACGAACGGGACGGCCCAGCGAACGGGCCATGACGCCGGTTACGGTTCGCTGATAGCGCCCGATGCTGACGAGGGAAGGCAGCATCAGAGCCAGGCCGAGCAGGAGAACCAAAGCCAGAGCAAGCCATAACAGGCCACGACGCGCTGTGTAGGACTTGTCCGATACAAATGTTTGCCCGGAGGTAGGGTTCTGCATCTCGCCGTCGGTCATGGCCTGTCGCGTTCCCTTATCGCACGCGATGGAAGGTTCGCTTCCAGCGGGTATCGGTGAAGAAGTGGAGGGCGACATGGGCCATCCAGCCAGCGCGGTCGATCATGCCAGTCTTGTCGTTTTCGTCGTCCGGAGTGACGAAGGACCAGTAGTTGAAGAGCGGGCTGCCGACGATATTGGCTCGCGGGACAAAGCCCCAGAATCGGGAATCGAGGCTGTTGTGTCGATTGTCGCCCATCATGAAATACATGCCCTGGGGTACGACGAGATCGTTGCCCTGAATATGGCTGGCCATATCGACGGCCCACTCGGTGGTTACGCCGCTTGCGTCGAACGGGGAAACAGAGGGAAAGTCGTCGATGTAGGGCGAGTAGGTGTCCTCGGGCCATGGTTTGGCATAAGGCTCGCTCTGAGCGACGCCGTTGAGGATGACGACACCGTTCCTGAGATGAATATGGTCGCCGGGAATGGCGATGAGGCGCTTGACGAGAAACATGTCAGGGTTGCCCGGTTTGAGAAAGACGATGATTTCGCCGCGGCGCGGCTGGCGATAGTGAACCAGCGGCATCCATCGGGAGGTTGGGGCGAGGGTGATTCGATCAACCAAAAGGTGGTCGCCGACGAGCAGAGTTTTCTCCATCGATCCGGAGGGAATGACAAAGTTCTGGGCCAGGAAGGTAAGGACAAACAGCCCGACGACGAGCACGGAACAGATGCTGGCGAGGCCCTCGAGCGGCGTCTCATGCGCTGGTTGGGCAGGGGCGGCTTCGGGGCTGACCGAGGAGGCTTCGGTGGCAGAAGGGTTTTCAGGCTTTTTGGGGGTTCTAGTCGTCATTCGTGCCGCTTTCCCGGAAGCTCATTCGATGCCCGAATCCTGGCCGACCGATTGCAATGTTTACCCGTTTTGACAAGAACCGCTAGCGAATGACGCGAAAAAAGCGGTTCCAGCGGGCAAAGGCCTGGAGCCTGGACCGAAGGCTATCGTCCAGTCCGAGTCTATCATTTGGAGCATTTGGAGCATT
>JAJZFR010000262.1:5352-10285 GCA_021805265.1 Acidobacteriota bacterium
GTGGTGAGGTTCCGGCTCCGGAAGCGGCGGGGCAAGCGATGCCGCAGGCTTCGTGCTGGCGAGAGGCGCGCTCATGAGCGAGAGGAGTCCGCGTCGGGTTGGGGGGATTCCGCGGTTGCAGCCATCTGGCTGATTTTCATGTTCTGGAGGGCAGCGCGCGCCGCTTCCTGCTCGGCCTTTTTCTTGGTGGTTCCGGCACCGCGCGAGATGGGTTCGCTGAGGGAACCGTCGGGGTGGCGAAGCTGCAAGGCAATCTGAAAATGCTTGCGATGGTCGGGTCCGGTCTCACTCTCGACGGAATAGACGGGAGCTCCGATATGCGCGGCCTGTGCGTGCTCCTGCAAGGCGGATTTGTGGTCGCCGAGGGCATCTCCGGAGCGCAGCTCGCGGGCCAGGTTTTCCGCCGCCGCGCCGAGAATGTGAGTGGCTGCGAAGGATCGTACTGCATCGAGTCCGGCATCGAGAAAGAGCGCGGCCAGTACGGCCTCCATGGCGTTGGCCAGCAGGGCAAGCTTGCGGCGGCCACCGGTCTGCTCCTCGCCTTTGCCAAGTCGGAGGAAATCTCCAAGGTGGATGGAGGCGGCCACCTGAGCCATGTTTCTGCGGCTGACGAGTTGCGCGCGCACGCGGGTCAGTTCGCCTTCCTGCCAGTCGGGATTCGCGGCATAGAGTGCTTCGGAGACGACGAGGCCGAGAACCGCATCGCCGAGGAACTCGAGCCGCTCGTTGTCAATGTCAAGGCGATGACCCTCCTCGGGCCTGGCATCCTGGGCGTCCTGGGCATCCTGGGCATCCTGCTCCATGGACCGCTCATAGCCGAGCGAACGATGGGTCAGGGCACAGAGCAGCAGCGCCGGCTGAACGAAGGCGCGGCCCAGACTGGCCTCTAACCGGGATAGATCGAACTCGTGCGTCACCAGCACCTCGATGGGGGCACCTTTCATGGTAGACGCCAGAGGCGAAAAAACGTAGCCAGCCGCTGAAATGTCGGTTGATTCCGGTGGCTGCGGGCAGCTTACTGGGGTGCCTGGACGGGATCGCCGCCCGCCGGTCCTGGTGCCGGATGAGACGGCGAATTTGTGGGCGGCGGCTTGGGTGCGTCGTCCTCGTCGGCGGCCTCGCAGACGTGGCCCTTGACGGCATAGGCGGACTTCACGCCGCGCTCGGCGGCAAGGCGGGTATCGAGCTGGCCATCCCTGACGGCAAGCGCTTGTTTGTACTCTGCAAGCGCGGCCTCGCGGTTGCAGTCGAGGTCGAGCATGCGGCCAAGATAGATGTGGGACCAGGCGCTGATGCGTGGCTCCCTGGACGAGGTGATGGCCTTCTGGAAATTCTGAATCGCTTCGTCGGGATGTCCGCTCATGATGGCGACGCGGGCGAGGATGAAACTGGCTCGACCCGCACCCTGGCCTGGGGTTGAGGAGGGACTGGCGAGTGCGTTCCGGGCGAGGCTTGCGGCAGTTTTGACATCGCCAGTCTCGAGTTGCGCCTCGGCGAGGTCCAGCCCGGTGAGCTTTCGAGGTGCGCTGCGCGTCAGCACATCGCCATCCTCGGTCTGATCGAAGGGAATATGGCGGATGACGCTCTCCTCATGGTCAACGTCCATACTGTAGACCAGCTCGCCGATCGTATCCTTGAGGCTGGCAGGGTCTTTTTCGAACTCGACCATCTGGCTGTAAAAATACTGGGTCATGACCCAACCCTGGCGCATGTCGTGCTGAACCTGGGCCACGCGAATGCGCTCCATTTTCTCTGCGACCGCGTTCCTGCCGCTTTCGATCTTTTCAAAGTCGGCGCGCGTCGCGTTTGGGGGAACCACATAGGGGGCCACGCCGGTATCCATGGTGCGCGCTTCGATTGCCTTGATCAGGCACTCGATGGTGAGGGAGACAATATCACTTCGAAACTGGTAGTCGAGCGGGGCATCGCGCACCAGCTTGAGGATGGGCAGAAACCTGTCCATGGCATTGCTTCGTTGATAGAGCAGCGGCTCGATGAGGTAGTGGAGATAGGTGTGTCGGACGTCGGTCATGCGAATGGAGCCGTCGTGGGGTGAAACGACGACGACATAATCCGCGCCATAGATGCGGGCGTTGGTGATATTGGGCGAAAGCTGCGGCTCGACGACGACCAGAAACCGGCGGCCATCGTAGGTGGAGACCGGCATCTTGAGGTAATAGTTTGTGCTGAGGATCATTTTGGTGAGCGAGTCATGGAGGGTGGCGGCGATCTCGTCGTACTGGTGACGGTGGGTCAACCAGATTCCATGCAGGTCCACAGCCGCGGCAAACTCACGCAGCGAGGGCAGAATTTCGACCACCTGGGTTGCATCGGGGGGCATTTCGGGCAGCTCGACCGAGGTTTCCAGCTCCGGCGGCGGCGTCAGATACAAGGAGAGGGAAATGTACTGGGTGACATCCTTGATGGTGCCGGTCATCTTGTGCTGAGCAATGAAGAGGCAGACGGCGTCCCTTTTTTCTCTGGCATTCTCGCTTGCGTCGAGAGCCTTGGCGATCTCGTTGCGCAAGACCTGACGGATGGGTTCGCTCTGGGCCAGGCCATCGTCATAGCCGCAGGCGTTGAGCGCCGCCGCCATGGTGAACAACGTCTCCGAGGAGACAAGCGAGATAGCCGGGCCATCGGGATCGACGAGCGAGGGAGACTTCTCGCGCTGATAGGTTGGCCGGCCACCGGGCGCGCCAGGGCTGGGCGCTTTTCCACCGGGTTGCGGCTGCCCTGCGCTGGTGCCGGAAGACGACGAACTGGAAGACTGGGCTGCTGCCGAAAAGGATCGAACCGCCCCCGAGCCAAGGGCGAGAGCCAGGGTCATCCCTGCGATGAAACAACGAATTTGACCTGAATTCATGCCGACTCGCATCCCCTAGGAGTCTAGTTCATTGGCCGCAGTTCGCGAAAGCACGGCCGCGCGGGCATCTCAGGCGAAGGGCTGTTCGAGGGATTTGCTTTGCGGGGTAAACAGCTTGGCTCCGTCGGGGGTGATGTACATGTCGTCCTCGAGGCGGACGCCAAACTCGCCGCGCAGATAGATGCCCGGCTCGTCGGAAAAGGTCATTCCGGCCTCGAGCGGCTGGTTGTTGCCTCGAACGAGATAGGGCCACTCGTGCATATCGAGACCGATGCCGTGGCCGACTCTGTGAGTGAAATGCGCGTAGTCGGGACCGAAGCCGGCATCGGTAATGACCTTGCGCGCGGCGGCGTCCACGGCACCGCAGGCGACGCCGGGCCGGGCTGCGGCGAGGGCTGCGGACTGCGCGTGATGGACAATGTCGAAGACCTTGTTCATGCGGTCGGTTGGCTTGCCGACGACAAAGGTTCGGCTGATGTCAGACTGATAGCCCTCGACCTTGCATCCATCGTCGAGCAGCACCACGCTGCCTTCGCGAATGGTCTGCGGCTCGGGCGAGCCGTGAGGCAGCGCGGAGTAGGCGTCCACCTGGCAGCTTGCATCGCCGGGAAATCCGACCCGGTCATATCCCGCCGCGATCCAGGCGCTCACCTGGCGATTGGTGACTCCCGGCGTGATCGACCGCCAGGCCGCCGCATAGACATCGAGGGTGACGGAGTTGGCGAGGTGCATCAGGGCCAGCTCGGCATCCGACTTCACGGCGCGGCAGCCGGCGGTTACCGGAGTTGCGCTGGTCAGCGTAAAGCCGGTTGCGGCGCGCTCAATGCCGTCGGAGAAGACAAACGTGACGCGCTCCTCGATGCCGAGTCTGCCGCTGGTCAGGCCCAGATCATTCAGTCCTTTGACCACCAGATCGTAGGGGTTTTCGTTTTCCTGCCAGGTGTAAACGTGGGAGAACTTTCCGCCCGGAGACTGGGTCATTTCCTGCCGTGCGCGCTCCTCTTCAAAGGCGGGCGAGACATAAAACGGCGCGCCCTTCTGAGGCATGACGCAGACAAACAATCGCTCGGAATTCCACCATCGAATGCCGGTGAAGTATTCGAGCGAGGAACCGCCGATGAGGATAATGGCGTCCATCTTGTTGGCAAGCATCTTCTGCTGGGCGCGGTCGTAGCGGCGTTCGCGCTCGGTGAGCGAAATCGGCTGCGCTTCGCTTTTGCGATTTTTGAGGGCGGCGAGCGCCGGGGGCAGGGTCGAGCCGCAGTCAGCGGCCATGAGCGGTGCGGTGCCGGCGGCAGCGAGCGGCAGAGCGAATGCCGAGTTGGCGAGGAAACGGCGACGATTCATCATGATTCCCTACTATAGCGCGCCCAGGGATGGGTATACTTGCGCCATCATGTCCCGCTTCTGCGCAATCTGTCTCTCGCTTGTTTTTCTCCCGCTTGTCAGCCTCGGCGCATATGGGCGCGTGGTGCGTGTGCAGGTGCTCACGCAATCGCAGCTCGGTGGCTTGAACGGCATTCCGGCGTACCAGAAGATCACCGCCCGCGTGTTCTTCGCGGTTCGCCCAGGCGACGCGGCCAATCGCGGCATCGTGGATGTGGAGAAAGCAGCCCGTAACGCGAACGGCGAGGTGGAGTTCAGCGCAGACCTGCTGCTGCTGCGCCCGGTGACCGGGGCGAATGGCTCGACCGGGGCGAATGGATCGATGCTGCTGGAGATTCCCAATCGCGGCGGCACGGGCCTGCTCGGGCTGCTGGACGGCGGGGCGGGCAACCCGGTGGACGACAGTGAGCTTGGTGACGCATGGCTGCTGCGCCAGGGATTTACCTTCGCCTCGCTGGGCTGGCAGTGGGATATTGCGCGCAGCCCCGGCGCGCTGGGCCTGTATGCTCCGGTCGCCTATCCAGCACTGCCCGCCAAACACATTACCGGCCTGCTTCGCGACGACTTTACGCCGTACGCGGCGGGTGTGGATGTGGCGCTCGGCCACGTGATCCTGAACCGCATCGGCGGCGTTGAATACCCGGCAGCCCTGCCGGAGGACGCGCGCAATACGCTTACCGT
>JAJZFR010000262.1:10385-22898 GCA_021805265.1 Acidobacteriota bacterium
TGGGGTCGCGCGGAATCGCTCATACACACCAGCGCCGATGCGCGGACAGACGCGCTCCTCAGCCCCAGTGTGCGAATTTATTTTTACAGCGGGCTGCAACACTTTTCCGGGCCGTTTCCGCCCAAGCGCGGGGAAGGCCCGCTGGCAAGCCAGCAGTGGATGAGTCCTCTGCCGATTCACTGGTTCTGGCGTGCGATGGTGGCGAACATGGACGGGTGGGTGCGCAGCGGCACCCCGCCGCCACTGAGCCGTTACCCCAGCGTCTCGAACGGGACGCTGGTTCCGATTGCAGGGCTTCGTTTCCCTGCCATTCGCGGAGTTGTACCGCCCGCCAACGCGGAGGAGGGCTGGCGACTGGACTTTGGCCCGCGCGCGGCCGAGGGCATCGACGACCTGGAGCCGCCGCGCGTGGGCAGGCCGTTTCCCACCCTTGTGCCCCAGGTGGACGCGGACGGGAATGACCTGGGCGGCATCCCGCTGCCCGAGATTGCGGCACCGCTCGCGACCTATACGGGATGGAATCTTCGCTCGCCCGCGATTGGCGCGCCGGATCAGCGGCTGCCTTTTCTAGGCTCGTTTGTGCCCCTGCCGCGCACCCCTGCCGAGGCCGCAGCCAACCACGATCCGCGCACGCCGATCACGGTTCGCTATCGGGATTACGACGCTTACCGCGAACAGTACATTCGCTCGCTGACCTGGCTGGTGGACGAGCGCTACATCCTGGCTGAAGACCGAGCGGCGATGCTCGAGCGCTCGAGGGTGGAGTGGGACTGGGCGATGCAGTACGCCGGGGAGCAGCCCTGATGCACCCTGCCGTGCGGGGGTAGCGCTGCTGCCGTTGTGCATGGAAGATGGGGCGCGGATGGGGCGCGGGTGGGGTTATGGATCAGCCGTGGACGGCAACGCCGGAGAAGGAAATCACCGCCAGCCCGCGCACTGGCTGACCAAAGAAACGGGCCGGCTCGAAGACGCTGAACAAGAGCAAGTCCTCGACCTCCGAGCGGGTCTGTGCGTCGCTTGGCCCGGAGACGATGCGGAAGTCGTAGACCAGGCCGGCGCGGTTCACGTAGGCTTCGACGACGACCGGACCGTTGCTGGTTCCTATCTGTTCGTCGTTTGCCGCAGTCGGAGCCTCGTAAAGGAGTCGGGGCGCGGTTGCCATACCGAGCGGCTCATCCTGAGCGGAGGCTGGCTCAGGACGCGCAAACAGGCCAACCATGAGCGCAACCGACCCGAGCAGCAGGACGGCGCTGGCCAGACCAGCCGAAAACTGGAACAGAAACGGTCCGATCGTGTTCTGCCAGGCGAGTTTCCAGGCCGCGACACGGTCTTGATTCTGGCGTTTTCGTTCTCTCGCAATGGCCACGCGAATGCGGAGCATCATGTCTGCCGGTTCCTGACGGGCACCGGAGACGGGGCCGAGCGTTGCCAGCGCGCGGAGCAGCTTTTCCTCGGCGAAAAACTCGCTTGCGCAGGCTTGGCACGCGTCCAGATGCTTCGAGATACGCTGCATCTCCCAGCCGGTCAGGCGACCATCCAGGTACTCGCTGAACCGCGCACGCGCCGCACTACAGCTTTTTGCCAGGGTCATAGCGCCTCCTGTCCGCGCAGCATCGCTCCCGCCGCGACAGCCTTGAAGTTCTGCTCGCGCGTATCCAGAACGAGCGCCTTCAGGGCTGCGCGTCCGCGCGCCAGGCGGGATTTCACGGTTCCCAGGCTCAGGTCCAGCATTTCGGCAACTTCCTCGTAGGCGAATCCCTCGATATCGCGCAGGATCAGCGCCATGCGGAATGGTTCCGGAACCCGGCGCAGCGCGGCCTCGATCTCTTCCCGCGCTTCGCGGTGGAAGAGCATTTCGTCGGGTAACTCCGCCCGGTCCACCAGCATGTCCTTGAGGCGCAGCGGCTCCCCGCAATCGGACTCGCAAGCCTCGGTTTCGATGGTGATTTCGTGCTGCTTGTGGCGCAGCCACCAGCGTCGTTGATTCAGCCCTTCATGGAGGGCAATCTTGAACATCCAGGTACTGAGGGAAGACTCGCGATGAAAGCCTGCGATGCCGCGAAAGACCTTCACAAAAACTTCCTGGGTGAGGTCTGCGGCGTCTGCCGGATCGCGCACGGTTCGCGCGAGGAGGCTGTATATCGGCTGATGATAGCGAGTAATGAGCCAGGCGAACGCCTCTTCGGAGCCAGCCTGCAGCTCGCCGACCAACGCGGCTTCGCGGTCAGCCGACTCCTGCGTACTCATTGTCAGGGCGCTTGCCATGTGGATGCGGCGTCTCCGTCTTCAAAACCAGTTGCAGATAACTTTACTCCAACCGGACAATCCCGGACAATCCCGGACAATCTTTGGCACAGGATAAACAATCGAGATTGCGCGGCGAAGAAATTGCTCTTGCGGAGGGCCGAAAATCGACCGCTGCCGCATTTTGCGTATCCACTCCCGTGGTCGCGTAAGATGGAGTTCAACAAAGGCATTGTCTGGAGTTTTGCCATGTCTGAGGCACCGGAAAAACTGAAGCTCACCGAAGAGCAGTGGCGCGCGCGGCTGACGCCGGAGCAATACAACGTCCTGAGGCAGAAGGGCACCGAACGCCCCAACACCGGGGCGCTCACGCACAATCACGAAACCGGGGAGTACCACTGCGCCGGATGCGGGACGAAGCTGTTTGCGAGCGACGCGAAGTTCGACTCCGGCTGCGGCTGGCCCAGCTTTTTCCTCCCGGCAGACTCGACGGCGATCGTTGAGCACGAAGACTCGAGCTTTGGCATGCGTCGTGTCGAGGTTACGTGCGCGCGCTGCGGCGGCCACCTGGGGCACGTGTTTCCCGATGGGCCGCGCCCCACGGGTCTGCGCTACTGCATCAATTCTGCCTCGCTCACCTTCGAGCGGCGCTGACATAGTGATTGTCTCTGTGCGGCGCGCCGCGCGGGGCGAGTATTCTCTTGCTATGCCATTTCGATCCTGTTCTCCGCTTGTCGCGTGGGTGATTCTTCCGGTGGCGCTTGTCAGTTTGCCTTGTGCGGGGCAGAATGACGCCGCATTGAATGCACGGCTTGCGTCCATCGCCGCAGCGCATCCCGGAGTTGTGACGCTCTACGCACGAAATCTCAAAACAGGCCAGACCGCTGCGCTGAAGCCGGACCTTCCGGTGCAGACAGCGTCGGTAATCAAGCTGGCCATCCTGCTTGACGCGGCGGAAGCGATACGCTCGGGGAAGGCCACGCTCAGCGAGAAACTGGTGCTGCAGAAAGATAACCAGGCACCCGGTTCCGGAGTGCTGAACGATCTGGATACGCCGCTCACGCTGACGCTGAAGGATGTGTTGACGCTGATGGTGGTGGTGAGCGACAACACGGCCACCAACATGGCCATCGACCGCTTTGGCGTGAGCAACATCGACGCGACGATTCGCGCCGCCGGACTGCATGACACATGGCTCTACAAGAAGGTCTTTCGCCCGGCGACCGAGCCGATGCCCGCCGATCAGCCGAGGTATGGTCTTGGCAAGACAACGGCGCGAGAGATGGCCTCGATCCTGGAGCGGCTGGTGGAGTGCCGGCTGGACCTGAACGACGGCCCGGCGAAGCCCTCAGATGGGCCGATCTGCGGAGCAATGCTGGGGATGCTGCGCAAACAGCAGGATCGTGACAGCCTGCCGCGCTACCTGGAAACGCTGGACACCAGCGAGCAGGGGTCGGCTATCGGCAACAAGACCGGCGCGCTCGACGATGTGCGCAACGATGTCGCGATCATTGCCTCGAAATCCGGGCCGATTGTGATCGCGGCGTTTACCCAGTCGAATGCTGACCAGCGCTGGACCGGCGACAATGAAGCCGAAAAGACGCTGGGAAAACTTGGCCAGGCCGTTGTCACGGCATGGTCGCCCGCAGGGCTTGATCCCAGCCTCATTGACTGGGAGAATCCGCTTTCGAAATCACCAACGACGAGTTCCTCTCAGTAGATGAGCTTGAGTGAAAGCTGAATCTGCCGCGAAGTTCCGGCCGTTTTACTGATTTCACCGAAGCCGGCACCAACCAGAGTGTTTGCGGGCAGTCCCATGTTCACGACGTTGAACAGGTTGAAAAACTCTCCGCGAAACTGCACGTCCACCAGCTCGGTTCCGCTGCGTCGGTGGCCGTAGGGAGTGTCCTTGATGAGCGCGTAATCGAAGTCGTAATAAGCCGGGCCGCGAAAGGTATTTCGCCCGAGTGTGCCAAACCTGCCCTGGTTGGGGCCGGTTCCTCCGGCAATGTGAATCGGGATGGAAAAGTACGAAGCGTTGTTTGCGCCGAGGCCGAAATAATCCTCGCGCTGCTTGCGCGCCGTGGATAGATTCGGCTTGCCGATCTGGTCGGGGCGATCAACGCCATTGGCTCCGTAGCCCGTCTGCTGGACGCCGGACAGAACGGTAAAGGGCGAGCCGCTGGCGATGCTCGAGATGCTGAGCAGCTCCCAGCCTTCGGTGACGCCGCGCTTTGCCCAGTGGAGAAATGACATCCTGTCCCCGTGCAGGTCCTGGGCGACGCTGAGGGTAAAGCTGTGCGTGACGTCAAAGGTCGATGGACCTTTTTCGGCGTGGGTGTTGGTTGGATTCTGCGGGAAGGCGGGAGCCACTGCGCCGGTTGCTCCGGAGATGAATCCGCCGGTGACGGAACTGGTATCGTCAAGCGACTTGGACCAGGTATACCCGGCCTGAACGCCCGGACCGCCATGGGCGAAGGTACCTTGCAACGAGGTTTGCAGGGCGTGATAAGTGGAGTGGGAGGTATCGGTAATCACCGACTCGAATCCGAATCCGCCGACGATGTTTCCCGCGCTGTTGAAGTTGGTATAGGGGGCCTCGGCCGGCCCAGCGCCGAGATAGGCATTGGGGAAACTCACGCGCGGCAGCCGCACGCCCGCTGTTCCCACATAGGCGGCGTCTGCGACGAGATCTCCGATCTTGCGCTCGAGGCCGAGCGTCCAGGTGTAGAGCCAGGCGTTGCCGAAGGTTGGATCGATCGAACTCAGGGCCAGGGGCGCAACGGCCTTCGAGGGGGTGAGCGCGGCGAGGTCCTGCTCATAGCGGTTCAGGTCCATGACGGTATTGGCTGGCACCGCTTTGGTATTTCCATTGGCAAAGATGTTCTGCCCCTGTGGGGTATAGACCGGTGGCAGTTCGCTCGGCGTGATCTGGTAGCCATAGGGAATGGGCGCGCCCTGAGCCGAGGTCAGGTGAGGATAGACCACGAAAGGGGTCGATCCGGTGAGGAAGTTATCCTGCCAGATGTTGGGCGGAATGACGGTGATTCCGCCTCCGGCGTGAAATTGTATGCCAGCCGGAGCGGCCCAGTTGACCTGGACGCGAGGCATGAAACCGTTCTTCTGGAAGCGATAGCCGGGCTGCGGATTGATGACGTACTGCTGAGTGACGCCACCGCCCGGCGTGGGCTGAAACGACAGGCCGGAGGTTCGCTTCGCTCGCTCCGAGATAGGGGTGTAGAGCTCCCAGCGCAGGCCGTAATCGAGGGTTACCCGTTCGCTCATCTTCCAGGTGTCCTGGGCATAGAGCGCCCAGGCGTTGCGATTGATGGCGGCGGGGCCGATGTGGGTTCCGTTCGAGAAATACGGGGGTGCCACGGCTACCGTGTACTGGAAGGGGCTGCCGACGAGAAAGCTGCTGAGAGTATCGGGCAAGGGCGCGCCAGCCTGAACGTTGTTCTGTCCGCTGGCCGAGGGAATAAACACAGGGGAATAGGCTGTTCCGCCGCCAAAGTCGTATTCTCCATTGGGACTGATGCCGAAGTAGGTGGTGTCGCGATTGAGTCTTGCTTCGCCGCCAAACTTGACCAGGTGTTTGCCGAGGTTGATCTCGAAGGATTGTTGCCCCTGAAAGAGATTGCCAAAGGCGCTCATGACCGATCCCCCTGCGGAATCGAATGGCTCGAACGATCCGTCGTTGAACTTCACAGCGGGGTCGGTGTGGTCGGCTGTCGGAAAGCCGGGCGTGGTACGCGTGGCGCTGAGCGAGGTCATCAGGGTAAATCGCGGCGAAACCTCGTGGCGCAGGCTGACCACTCCATTCGACTGATGATCGACGTATTGAATGCCGAAGGCCGGGTCAATGGTTGTCTGGTCGGGATTGGTGGTTGGGCCGGTCAGATGATCCCATACATACCGGCCCGTCAGTTGCGTCTTCGAGGAGACCTGATGATCGAGGCGGAGGGAAAACTGATTGGCATTGGTAGTCACCTTGGATGAGGTTGCGAAGGTCTCAGCGCCATAGGCTCCTGAGGGTAGGTTGGGCAGGGGATAGCGGGCGAGGATAGCGGCAATCTGGGGATTGACCGGGACCTGGAGGGTGTCGGTCTGGCCGTTACCGAGCTGGATCACGTCGGTGCCGGCGCGTTGCTGCGCGGTGGGCACGGGCAGGACCTGGGTGGTGCCCAGAACCTGTCGAAAACCCTGATACTGGCCGAAATAAAAGGTTTTGCCGTGGCCGTTGTAGAGGTGAGGCAGAAGGATCGGCCCGCCGTTGGTAAAGCCAAATTCATTGCGCCGGAAGGGTGGCAGTCTGCCCGGATTGATGGGCGAGGAATAGTCGAAGTAGTTGCGTGCGTCGAAGGCGGAGTTGCGCACAAATTCAAAAGCCGATCCATGAAATCCAGCGCTTCCGGAGCGGGTGAGAATGTTGGTAAAACCCGAGGCACCGCGCCCGATCTCGGCTGGCATCCAGCCGGAGCTGGACTGGATTCCTTCAATCGCGTCCACATCAAAGTTGGTGAAGGTTGCGCCGCCCATCTCCGGGTCGCTGATGTCTGCCCCGTCCATGGCAAAGACGGCCTCGACGCCGCGCTGGCCGTCGATGGCAAACTGCTCGGTGAAATTCGTGGCTCCGTTGGTGTCGGTCATGGTTCCCGCAGCGAGCAACAGAAGCTGACTGAAGTCGCGCTTGTTCAGGGGCAGGCTGCTGACCGCTTTGCCGGACAGGTCCTCGCCGCTGGTTGCGGCCACCTTGCTGGATGTAGCGACGGTCAGGCCGCCCTGATCGGAGAGCGTGAGCAGCAGCTCGCCCGATTCGCGGGTGGCTCCATCTCCCACAGGCAACGGCAGCGTGAGGGCTGCGCCTCCGCTGTAACTCCGCCCGGCTCGCACGACCGAGATCGAATAACTGCCTGCGGCAATCGATTTCAGATGGAAGCGTCCATCCGCCCCGCTCACCACCGTCGCTACCTGGCCCTGATCGGATCTCAAGGTTACTTTTACTCCGGGCAGTGGCGCGCCACCGGCATCGCGCACCACGCCGCGCGCGCCGCCCATCTCTCCGGCGGGGACGACGGTTTCCGGCGTCTCCTGCGCTCCGGCCAGGATCGGCAGGAGAAAGCCTGCGGCAAAAAGAATTCCCAAAATTCCAGCGGCAACCCGCCGCCGAGTACAGCGAAACCAGCGTCTATCCAACATCATTCGCTCAACCTGACCTTCCGTACAGAGTCGGACGGAATCTGCAATGAACCATAAAACAATCGATTGTTTTAATTGGAAAACCGACTCCATACGAGAGCGGCCTCCATGTTTCCGTTCCCTTGGCAAACCTGTTGCATGGGAGGACTGTAAATGTATACCGCTTCTGCCGCAGGTTGCAACCCGAGTTGATTTTCTCGCAATCCCGCAAAAAAATCGTACGCGGCGCAACTTCCCGACCGGATGCGAAGCAGTGAACCGCTGGGGAAGTGGAAATTGACTTTTCCTCGATTCGCCCATAGCCTTCAGATATGCACTTCCGTTGCCCGCAGCCGCCGTGTACCGCCTGTTGTCGCCCGCGCGACAGCCATGCCGGTCGCTGCTGCGAGGCAAGCCCTTCTGATCCGCACATTTAAGCAACACCCCGCGAACAGACGAGCACCCGCAAAAAGCATCCCAAGACCCCGGCTGGCTACCCCATCCGGGATTTTTATTGCCCGCAGATTCTTAAACCATAGAGCAACGTCAGGAGCAGATCGTTATGACCGAATCCGCGAACACACCCCCGGTGAAAGAGAGCAAGGCCCAGAGGTCGGAACGGCTGAAGCTCGAAAAAAACCCCTGGCAGGCCTGGGACGAGGTGCGGCGTTTCGCTGCGGAGGGCCGCGCGAGCGTCCTGCCGGAGTGGGCCAGCCTCTACTTCAAGTGGTGGGGCATCTATACCCAGGGCGACGGCGCGGGGGTGACCGGCGGCAAGGGCGGCGAAGGGGTCACGACGGACTACTTCATGATGCGCATTGCGGTGCCGAACGGCATCCTGAGCGCGCGGCAGTTGCGGACGGTCGCGCAACTGACCGTGGACCACGCGCAGGACCTGGCGGATATTACGACACGGCAGGCGATCCAGCTTCACTGGCTGACGATCGACTCGCTGCCGAAGGTGGTGGACGCGATCGAGGCGGTGGGATTGTCTCCGCGCGGAGCCTGCGGGGACGTGGTCCGCAACGTGACAGGCTGCCCGCTGGCCGGCCTCGACAGACAGGAACTGGTGGATGCCTCGCCGCTCGCGCGAACGCTGGCCGCAGAGCTGAACGGCAACTCCGGCTTTTACAACCTGCCGCGCAAGTTCAAGATCACCGTCAGCGGGTGCCCGATATGGTGCAGCTACCCGGAGATCAACGACGCGTCGATCACCGCCGTGCGGCGCGGCGCTGGAGCTGACGCCGAGATTGGCTACTCGGTGCGCGTGGGCGGCGGACTGTCGAAGGAGCCGCACCTGGCCGTCAAACTCGATGCCTTTCTCCGGGAGGAGGAAGTGCTGCCCGTGGTTCGCGGGATCGCCGAGCTTTTCCGTCGTCAGCAGGGGCTGCGGCAGAGCCGCGACCGGGCGCGGCTGAAATATCTTTTCCTTGCCGAAGAGTGGACCGCCGAACGTTTTCTGACCGAGCTGGAAGCCATTCTGGGCTACAAGCTGGCTCCGGGCGTTGCGGACGAGGTTCCTGACGATGTGTTTCGCGACCACTCGGGCGTTCATCCGCAGCGCCAGCCGGGCCTGTATTCGGTGGGCGTGAGCGTGCTCAACGGTCGCCTGAGCGGGCAGACGCTGCTGGCCCTCGCGGACCTGGTTGAGACGTACGCTGGCGGCGAGTTGCGCACGACTGTGAACCAGAATTTTGTGATTCCCGGCGTGGCGGAGGCCAACCTTCCGAGGGTGCTGGAACGACTCCAGGCGCTGGGGCTGTTCGTCGAAGCGAACAACTTCTGGCGGGGGACAGTGGCCTGCACGGGCACGGAATTCTGCAAGCTGGCGATCACGGAAACCAAGGGCTTTGCACGCTGGCTGGCCGAGGAGATGGACGCGCGTTTGCCGGGCTTTGACCAGCAATTGAAGCTGCACGTCACCGGCTGCCCGAACAACTGCGGCCAGGCGTGGATCGGCGACATCGGCCTCGAGGGCAAGAAGATCAAGCACGACGGGAGAATGGTGGACGCCTGGTACTTCGCGCTCGGCGGCGCACTGGGTCAGCACGCCGGCTTCGCACGTCAGGTGAACTACCGCTGCCGTTCGGAAGCTGTTCCGGACGCGCTCGAGCACCTGTTCCGCGTTTACCTGGATCAGCGGCAGCCGGAGCAGAATCTGCGCGCGTGGTTTGCGGCACACTCGACCGAGGAGCTGCGCGCCATTCTCGACGCGGCTCCGATTCCTGCTTGAAAGGATTACAGCAGGCGTTTTTCCCGATGGAATCGCATCGGGGTTACCATAAAGCAGCGCACCGGACATTTGTGCCAAACGCGTTTTGATCGAGGAAGCCATGACAACCACGGAAGTTGCCAAAGATCAGGAATACTCCGCCACAGAACTGATCGCGCTCGAAGAGCAGTACGGCGCGCACAACTATCACCCGCTCGATGTGGTGATCGAGCGCGCGTCTGGCGCCTGGGTCTATGACGTGGCGGGGAATCGTTATCTTGATTTTCTGGCGGCCTACTCGGCGGTGAATCAGGGACATTGTCACCCGGCCATCCTGCAAGCGCTTGTCGAACAGGCGCACAAGGTGACGCTGACCTCGCGGGCGTTTCGCAATGACCAGTTGCCGCTGCTGTATCGCGACCTTCACGAGTTGACCGGCTTCGAGATGGCGCTGCCCATGAACTCTGGCGCGGAGGCGGTGGAAACGGCGCTCAAGGCCGCGCGGAAATGGGGCGAAACGGTCAAAGGGATTCCCGCCGATCAGACGGAGATCGTCGTTGCTTCGGGCAACTTTCACGGGCGCACGATTGCGATTGTCGGCTTATCGTCCGATCCGCAATATCGTTCGGGCTTTGGCCCCTTCCCTGCTGGATTCCGCGAGGCTGCGTTTGGCGACATTGACGACCTGCGCCGCAAGATCACCGCCAACACAGCGGCATTCCTGGTCGAGCCGATTCAGGGAGAAGCGGGCATTGTGATCCCTCCGGCGGGGTACCTGGCAGCGGCTGCCGCACTGTGTCGCGAACACAACGTGCTGCTCATTACGGACGAGATTCAGTCTGGCCTCGGGCGCACAGGCAAGCTCTTCGCCTTCGAGCACGAAGGCATTCGCCCCGACATGGTGATTGTGGGCAAGGCGCTTTCCGGCGGATTTTATCCGGTCTCGGCTGTGCTTTCGTCCCGTGAGATTCTGGGTGTTTTTCATCCCGGCGACCACGGGAGCACGTTTGGCGGAAACCCGCTGGCCTGCGCCGTGGCGCGCGCTGCTCTGCGCGTGCTGGTCGACGAAGATCTGGTCAAGCGCTCTGCCCAACTGGGCGCATATGCGCTGGAACGGTTGCAGCAGATCCAAAGCGCGAAGGTCAGGGAAATTCGTGGCAAGGGGCTGTGGATTGCGATGGAACTGAAGGAACCGGCGCGCCCGATCTGTGAAGCGCTCCAGCAGCGCGGCGTGCTTTGCAAGGAGACACACGCGACGGTGATCCGCATTGCGCCGCCGCTGATGATTGGCCGCGAGGATCTGGACTGGGGCCTGGAGCAGATTGAGGCCGTGCTCGCCGGTTGATCCCGAGCGGATTGGAGGCACGGGATATCCTTGAAGCAATCGTTTGACTCGACAATAAGAGCGGTGGTAGGCTGGTCGATCAATTGGAGTCCCGACCGATGAACCGTCGTCAATTTGTCGCTTCTTCGCTTGCTGCCGCAGGTGGTGTCCTGTTGCCCGAATCTGCAACCGCGGTTACTGGCATCGCCGAAAGTTCCTCGTCTTACCAGCCTGTTCCCGGAGCTATCTCCTCCGCAGCCATCGCGGCGGCACGCTTTCCCGATGGATTTCTGTGGGGCATGGCGACGGCGGCGTATCAGGTGGAGGGCGCGTGGAAGGCAGACGGCAAGGGCGAATCGAACTGGGATCGCTTTGCGCACACGGTCGGCAAGGTGAAGGGCGCTGCCACGGGCGACGTTGCCTGCGATCAGTACCATCTTTATCCGCAGGACATCGCCATGATGAAGCGGCTGAACCAGAAGAGCTATCGCTTCTCGATTGCGTGGTCGCGCATTCAGCCCAACGGGACTGGCGCGGCGAACCAGAAAGGCATCGACCACTACAGCCGACTGGTGGATGCGGTGCTTGAAGCGGGACTCAGGCCGTTCTGTACGCTGTATCACTGGGACCTGCCGCAGGCGCTCGAAGACCGCGGCGGCTGGCCCAACCGCGACCTGGCAAGCTACTTTGCCGACTACGCCGGGATCCTGGCGAAGCATCTGGGCGACCGGATTACCGTCTGGGCACCGTTCAACATGCCGTGGTCGTTTACCTATCTGGGCTATGGGGTGGGCGTTTTTCCTCCTTGCCGGAGCAGCTACGACGACTTTCTGAAGGCGGCGCATACGGTGAGCCTGGCGCAGGGCGAGGCGTATCGCTCGATCAAGGCCGCGTCGAGCAAGGCGACAGTGGGCAGCGCTTACGGCATGGCTCCGGCGTATCCGAAGACGGACTCGCCCGCCGACCGCGCCGCTGCGGAACGCTACCACGCCATGAACAACGTGTTCTTTCTGGAAGCGGCGATGAAGGGGAAATACCCGAATCCGTTTGTTGGCGATTTCCCCTATGCGGCGATGGGCTATCGACCGGGCGACGACCGCATCATGAAGGCACCGCTGGACTGGATCGGATTTCATTACTACACCCGGCGGATCGTCTCGGACGCGAGCGCGGGCGCTCACTCTGGCGGGAGCTTTGGAACCGAGATTGAAGACACGGCCAACGGGCGCGATGGCTACACGCAGTTCAGTGCGGTGATGCCGACGGAGGGGCCGCTGACCGATGCCGGCCTCGAGGTGTGGCCGCGCGGCATCTACGACCTGGTGATGCGCATCACGCGCGACTATGACCACCCGACGATCGAGATGACAGAGAGCGGATGCAGCTACCTGGACACGCCGTATGAGAAGCAGAATGGCCGAGTGCCGGACGCGCGTCGCATCGAGTTCTTCCGCGAGGAGCTGGCCGAGCTGGCGCGAGCGATGCGGGATGGAGCGAAGGTGCGGTCGTTCCATGCCTGGAGCATGCTCGACAACTTCGAGTGGGCCGATGGCTA
>JAJZFR010000294.1 GCA_021805265.1 Acidobacteriota bacterium
GCGCCGCCATGGTCAGCGGATTTCGCCAGGCCATGCAGCGACTCCTCGCCTCGACCGAACTCCAGACCCGCCTGAGCATCGCCGCCAGAGCGCGCGTCGTCGCCCAATACGACTGGGAGCGCAAGATCGACGCCATGGTTGCCCTCTACCAGCGCGTGGCGGATGCTGATGGGTCCGCTTCAGCGTCTACCGACTAGGCCGCGCGCCAGCCGTCCCGGCAGGCTGACGATTCCTCGCACCATCTCCAGAATCGCGCGATACATCCGGTAGCGCCGCCTCCGCTGCGGCCATGCCGGACGCGTCAGGTCCTCGATCAGCAGCGGCTCGCCCACCGGGCGATCCAGCCACGCCGACGCCAGCATCTCGCTCTCCGGACCCAGCATCAGCGATTGCGGATAAAACGCGATCAGCGAGTTGTATTCCATGCGCTCGGACAATCCAGCCCCGCTCGTCGCCTCTGCAAAGGGTGAGCGTACCGGGCTGGCCGTCTGCGGCGTTTGCGTCCACGTCCGGTACATCGCCTCCGCCAGCGTTGCATACCCGTTGCTTGCCTCGCCAGCAGCGCCGTCCGGGTCCAGCGCAAGATGCCCCAGTTGCGTCGCACGCGGGTTCAGCTCCAGCAGATACGGCGCGCCCGTCTCCGCAGCAAGGATGAAATCCAGACCGAAAAACCCCGAAACGTTCAGCTTCGCGGCCAGCTTTTTTCCTGCTTCCAATATCCGTTCGTCGTGCATGCGCTCAACCACCAGCGCCGCGCCCGTTGCCGAGGTCGAGCAGATCGACCTCACCTGCATCGACGCCACCACCCGCCCCTGCTTGCAGGCAAACAGCGCATTCGCCGGCGTGCCGGGAACGTACTCCTGTAGCGTAATCTCTGACGCTGGCAGCGTCTCCGGAACAAAACGGGCGCAGGGATCGCTGTCCAGCAAATAGCTCTTCCACCGCCGCACCCAGGAGTTTTTCCCCAGCATTCCGCGATACCCCTGCATCAGCGGACGCGCGGAATCCGCAACCACGACTCCAAGTCCGCTGTAAGTCCCGTCCCGTTTCAGCACCAGCGGAAACCCTTGCGATTTGGCAGCCCTGGCCAGTTCTTCCCTGTTTTCGATCAGCATGGTCGCCGGGCAGGCTATCCCCAGGCTCGCTGCCAGCTCCAGCAGCCTCCGCCGGCTGCGCATGATCGGATACCAGCTCGACTCGCCCAGCGACCGCTCGATCAGCGGACGGAATTCGGGATGGCTCGCCGCCAGGTCGTGAAGCTGCCAAACCGCCCGATCATCCGTCGGAACAATCACCTGCGCCCGCGAGCTTTCGATCGCGCGGATCAACGATTGCTTGATCTCGGACGGCTCGTAAGCGTATTGCCCGCAAAGATGGGAGACCAGAAACAGCGGATGCACCGGCGGCGCAAGCGCATACACCAGCGCTCCCTCGTCGCGCAGCCGCATCGCCAGCCGCGCCGACTGCGGCCACCATGTCGTGGCATGGATCAGCACCGAAAGCGTTCCCGCGCTTAACGGAAGTTGGATACCACTCATTGGCATCGTCGAATCTGTTTGCGTGAGTTTTCCGGGCGAATTCATGGTTTATCGATACGCTAACAAAAAACAGTACCAAAGTCATGATGCCCCAGTTGAATTCGGAATACAACTTAAGTGGCGATCTTCTCGAAAAATCCCGAGCAAGCGATCAAGAATCGCTTGCCCCATAAACCTCTGCAATAGTCGGAAAAGATTACTTCTCCATCAGCGCTTCCACACCCGGCAGCTTTTTCCCTTCCAGAAACTCCAGGCTCGCCCCGCCGCCCGTCGAGATGTGTGTGATCTTGTCCGCAACCCCCGCCTGGTTGATCGCGCTCACGCTGTCCCCTCCGCCAATGATCGAGATCGCTGCGGCGTTCGCCGCCACCGCGTGGGCGATGGCATTGGTGCCCACCGCGAAGGCAGGGAACTCGAAGACCCCCGCCGGGCCGTTCCACAGAATCGTCCGTGCATCTTCAACAATCTCCGTGATCTTCTTGATCGTCCGCGGGCCAATGTCCAGCCCTTGCCAGTCCGCGGGAAAATTGACCGTCGAGTCCCACGGCTGCGTCTTCGCCTCCGGGCTGAAGCTGTCCGCCAGGATGTTGTCCACTGGCAACACGATCTCCACGCCATTTGCCTTGGCCTTGGCCAGAGCCTCCCTGGCAACCTCGATCTTGTCCTCTTCCACCAGCGATTTCCCCGTCGTCACCCCCAGCGCGCGCTGGAACGTATAGGCCATTCCGCCCACAATCACCAGCGTATTCACCTTGTCGATCAGGTTGTCGATCACGTCGATCTTGCCCGAGATCTTGCTCCCCCCGATAATCGCTACAAACGGCTTCTCCGGTGATTCCAGCGCCTTGCCCAGATACGTCAGCTCTTTTTCCATCAGCAGCCCAGCCGCCGCTGGCTTCAGGAAGTGCGTAATCCCCTCCGTCGAGGCATGTGCGCGATGCGCCGAGCCAAACGCGTCGTTCACATAAATCTCAGCCAGGGCCGCTAGCTGCCTGCTGAACCCCGCATCGTTGGCCTCTTCTTCCCCGTGAAATCGCAGATTTTCCAGCAGCAGCACCTGCCCCGACTCCAGCTTCTCGGCCAGTTCCTGCGCAACCTCGCCCACGCAATCCGGCGAGAATCCCACATTCACCGAGCTGCCCAGTTCGTGGTCCAGCAGCTCGCGCAGCCGATCCACCACCGGGCGAAGCGAGTACTTCAGGTTCGGCTTGCCCTTGGGACGGCCCAGGTGCGACGCCAGGATCACCTTCGCGTGATGCTGCACCGCATACAGGATCGTCGGCAGCGTCGCACGAATCCGCGTGTCGTCGGTAATCGTCGAGCCGTCTTCGGTCAGGGGCACATTGAAATCGACCCGAACAAACACGCGCTTGTGCGCGAGATCGAGATCGCAGATGGATAGCTTGGCCATGGAATTGTTCTCCGATGCGCCTGGCGGCGCGTTCCGGCTGGCTGCCCGGACTGAATTCCGCAGACTGAATAGCGACAGCCCGGCCAGCATGACAAATGTCTGGAGGGGCCGGCCGACCCCTCCGAATGCGTCAAAAAAGCTGAAAATCACGTGCTGTCGCGCGTTGACTGCGCGCAACAGCACAGCCGATTACAGACCCTTCGACACCAGGAACCCGATCAGGTCAACCACCCGGTTCGAGTAGCCCCACTCGTTGTCGTACCAGCTCAGCACCTTCACGCTGTTGCCCACTACCTTCGTCAGCGGTGCGTCCACAATCGACGAGCGCCTGTCGCCCTTGAAGTCCGAGCTGACCAGCTCATGCTCTTCGTAGCCCAGAATCCCCTTCAGCGCGCCTTCGCTTGCCGCCTTCAGCGCCGCGTTCACGCTCGCCACGTCCGTCGTCTTCTCGCTGATGAAGGTCAGGTCCACGATCGAAACATTCGGCGTCGGCACCCGCATCGAGAAGCCATCCAGCTTGCCCGCCATCTCCGGGATCACCAGTCGCAGCGCCTTCGCCGCGCCCGTCGAACTCGGAATCATGTTCAGCGCCGCTGCCCGCGCCCGTCGCAGATCCTTGTGCGGAAAGTCCAGAATCACCTGGTCGTTCGTATAGCTGTGGATCGTCGTCATGATCCCGCTCACGATGCCGAAGTTCTCCATCAGCACCTTCACCACCGGCGCCAGGCAGTTCGTCGTGCAGCTCGCGTTCGAGATCACGTTGTGCTTCGACGCATCGTACTTGTCCTGGTTCACGCCAAGCACCAGCGTTACATCCTCGTTGGTCGCCGGAGCCGAGATGATCACCTTCTTCACCGTCGTCCCCAGATGAGCCTTGGCCTTCGTCGCGTCCGTAAAGTGACCCGTCGATTCGACCACAATCTCCGCCCCTGTCGAGGCCCAGTCCAGCTTCGCCGGATCGCGCTCCGCGAAGACCGTGATCTTCTTCCCGTCAACCGAGATAAAGTTCTCCCCCGCTTCAATCTTGTTGGAAAGGTTGCCCAGAATCGAATCATGCTTCAGCAGGTGAGCCAGGATTGCCGGGCTGGTCAGGTCGTTGACGGCGACAAACTCGATCTCGGGATTGCCCAAAGCGGCGCGGAATACGTTGCGGCCAATGCGACCAAAGCCATTGATGCCAACCTTAACTGCCATGAATGATCTCCTTGTGAATGTTGTAAAAAGTTATTGTTGCCTGCTCAAAAATCACCGGATATAGCGCGCGTACACACGTTTGCCGAAGTGCCAAACCCGATTACAGGCCCGATCAGGACGCTGCCAGCGCAGACTTCTCCACCAAACACATCAGACTATCACCGTTGTCAACCAGTGCAAAACGAAAATCTTCCGACAGCTCCGGCCACAATCTCCTCCCGCCGAGGCCGGACGGAAGAACTTCACAAGCTGTTGCTGGCCTATTTTGCTGGCCTATGTTGCTTGCCTATTTTGCTGGCTTATGTTGCTTGCCTATGTTCCACCGGCAAAGCGCCGTGCCGGTTCCACCGTGTCCGGTCTCAATCCCCCTGCCAGCCATGGGATAATTCGGTAAAGAAAGCCTTACCCATGAGACGACGAACCCGACGAGAACCCAATACCTCCGAGTCCACCGGCAAGATCGGCCACGAACTCCCCGCCAATCAGCCCCGCCCGCTGGTGCCCAGCTATCCCCAGGACCTGACTGCTCAGCCAGCTCAGCCCGCTCGGCCCGCACCCGCCAGAACCGAATCGCCTCTCAACGCCAGGCCGGCGCAACGCACTCCAGTCAGGCCGGTCGCCAGCCCAGCTCCCGCCGCTAACCGCTTTGGTCAGCAGCCCCCTTCCGGCGGACGGCTCGAGATGGAGACCCAGCCCGAATCCGCCGCCATGTCCGCAGACGATGATGTCGTCGAGGGCCAGGCCAGTCAGGAACCAAAGGGCTTTGTCGTTCTCACCATCGGACTGCCCGGCTCCGGCAAGACCACCTGGTACAAGCGTCGCGGCGTCACCCCGCTCAGCAGCGATATGCTCCGCACCATCCTCTTCGACGACATCACCGAACAGCGCTACCAGGGGCTGGTCTTTTCCACCCTCCGTTCGCTCCTGCGTGCCCGCCTCATCGCCCGCATGCCCTGGAACTACGTGGACGCAACCAATCTTTCCCCCCACGAACGACGCCAGTGGATCAAGATGGCCACAAGTTTCGGCTACGAGGTCCAGGCTGTCTTCTTCGACGTTCCCCTAGCCGTCTGCCTCGAACGCAACGCCAGGCGCGACCGCCCCGTCAGTGAAGAGGCCATGCAGAAGATGGCCGAGCGGCTCAAGCCCCCGGTCTTTGAAGAGGGGTTCACCAAGATCACCGTCGTCCGCGTCAAGCCTTCCTGACGCATTCCGCCACTCGCCAGCCAGGGCAGCACCTCTGCGCGGCTGAAACTCACTGCACCGGCAGGGCGAGAGTATTCTCGCCCGAGTGCAGCGCCGTAGTGCGCCCGTTCCACGCGAGCGTCCCGGTCAATCCCGGCGGCAGCGTAATCCGCGCGGCAACTGTTTCGCCCTTTTTGTCGTAGACCACGTGAATCAAACCCAGCGCGTGCGGATAGCTTGCCTCCACATGCGTCAGGTCGCCCAGGTGCGGCGCAATCCGGACCGTCCCAAAGCCCGCCTTGCCTGGCTCGACTCCCGCAACCAGCGTCAACAGGTC
>JAJZFR010000069.1 GCA_021805265.1 Acidobacteriota bacterium
CTGCGCGGTGCAGCTTTTCTTGAGGAAAAGCTGCGTGAATATCCAATCCCGCCGGGTATACCCGCTGTGGAACTGGTTTAGGGGCCGGTCTTTCGCGGAGTCTCTTGCACAATCTCTTGCGGAGTCTTTCGCGGGAGAGGTTTCTGCATCCGGAGGGCGGTCAGGACCATCTGATTGTGGTGACTGCATTTTTCATCCGCAAGTAATTTTTTCCGGATTTTTTCCTGATGTGTGTCGGCTTCGAGGAGAGGCCGTGCGGACATCGCATTTTTGAAGAGGCCTTCTGCATGGGAAGCACGAGTGAAGCGCCGGCTGGCGATTCCGCTGAGAAGAAGACAGGCGAGGTGACGATGGAGAATCCGTCGGCGCACGCGCAATGGAAGCCGCGGGTGAATCCGTGGCTGATCGCGATGACGGTGGCGCTGGCGGCGTTCATGGAGGTGCTGGATACCTCGATTGCCAACGTGGCGCTGCCGCATATTGCGGGGAATCTGGGAGCGAGCACGGACGAAGGGACGTGGGTGCTGACCAGCTATCTGGTGTCGAACGCGATCGTGTTGCCGCTGGGCGGGTGGGCTTCGAACCTGATGGGGCGGAAGAATTTTTTTCTGCTGTGCATCACGATCTTCACGGTGTCGAGCTTTCTTTGCGCGATAGCGCCGACGCTGCCGCTGCTGCTGCTGTTTCGCGTGTTGCAGGGTGCGGGCGGTGGGGGATTGCAGCCGATGGCGCAGGCCATCATGGCCGACTCGTTTGACGAGAAACATCGCGGGCAGGCGTTTGCGCTGTATGGGCTGGTGGCGGTGCTGGCGCCGTCGATCGGGCCGTCGCTGGGCGGGTGGATCACGGACAGCTACTCGTGGCGGTGGATCTTCTATATCAACATTCCGGTGGGCATACTGGCCTACGTGCTGGTGACGCGGATGGTGGACGATCCGCCGTGGATTGTTCCGAATCGCAAGCACCTGTTGAACATGGATTACATGGGGCTGGCGTTCCTGAGCCTGGCAATGGGCGGGATGCAGATCATGCTGGACAAGGGCGAGGAGAACGACTGGTTTTCGTCGGGATTCATCCGGCTGTTTGCGTTTGTGTTTGTGTTTGGCATTGTGGGGCTGGTGGTGTGGGAGCTGCGGCAGAAGGATCCCCTGATCAACCTGAAGCTGTTCAAGTACAAGAATTTTGCGATCTGCTGTTTTCTGATGATGCTGGTGGGCGGTGTGTTGAACGCGAGCACGGTGCTGCAGCCGCAGTTTCTGCAGCAGTTGCTGGGCTACACGGCGACGAACGCTGGAATGGCGCTGACGGCGGGCGGACTTTCGCTGGTGGTGGTGATGCCGTTCGCGGGCTGGGCGACGACCAAATTTCCGGCGCGGAACGTGGCAGCGACGGGGTTTGTGTTCTTTGCCGCGTCGTTCTGGTTCACGACGACGCAGCTCACGCTGGACATGAGCTTCTTCAACGCTTCGCTGCTGCGGGTGGTGCAACTGGCGCCGATTCCGTTCTGCTTTATCTCGATCACGACGGCGGCGTATGTGGGCACTCCTCGGGAGCAGAGCAACCAGGTGGCGGGGCTGATCAACTTTGTGCGGAACATCGGCGGGAGCATCTTCATCGCGATCACGGGCGCAGCGGTGACCAGCCGGTCGATGCACCACCAGGCGCTGCTGCAGGAGAAGATGTCGTCTCTCTACCAGCCTTATCGCCAGGTGGTGGACGGGACGGCCGGGTATCTGGACCAGAGCTTTGGCAAGCACAACGGCGCCGTGCCGGCGATGGCGAGCGTGTATGGCGAGCTGAATCGGCAGGCGGCGATGCAGGGCTATGTGGACGTGTTCAAGATGCTGTTCTGGATGGCGGTGGGGATGATCCTGCTGGCGTTCCTGCTGAACAAGAACAAACCGGCGAGCGGGAAAAGCGATATTGCGATGCATTGAGATATCAAGCCTCCCATGATCGCGGCTGTGCAATCACTCCTTGACACGCTGTGGAACTAGACACTTACAATTTCATTCAATTTTTAGCGAGATTTTTCTTGACACATAGCACCTCATCTGTCATCGTTTCTCCATCTCAAATTTTTAAGTTGTGTTGAGTCCGTAGCATTCGTGAAAGCTCACTAGAGTAATCAACCTGCGAGATTAGGAGAGTTTTGTGGCTAAGTCAGATTGTTCACTTTTGAGGACTTTGGTCATGCTACTGTTGGTTGTCGGATCAATGTCGATTGTGGGTACCATAAGTGCGCCGGTCGCTCACGCTCTAGCACCTCCTCCGCGGTCAGCAACCCCGGGGGCAACGACTGGGTCAACGACATCCAATTCAGGATCAACGACTGCCAATCCCGTTTCAACTACGCCTGCGATGACGCCTCCAGCGCCGCCTTATACAACTGGTGTTGTTGTCTCTGTAAACGGTTTTACGTCGTCAGGTGGGGGTTCTGGTACCGTAAGTGGCGGCACAACCTGCACGTCGTACAGCACAGGTCCTACAGATTGCACTGGCAATGGGAGCACGGGTTCCAATAGCTCTGGTAACACTAATCCCATGCCCTGTAGTGGCACCGCGTCGGGTTGTGCTTCAGGAAATACTGGTTATTCAGAAACCTGCTCAACAGGTTCGTCTTCAGGGGATACTACAAATTGCGTGACTCCTGATCAGGGTTCCGGTTTCGTGCCATGCTCGACTAACTGTGGATATTCTTCTGGAACAAACTCTTTGAGCGATCCGACTATTTATTACTCCATTACTATGAATGACACTACTCCAGGTGTCTTGATTGAGTGTATCGTGACCTTCAGCATCGACGATTCTGTAGCAATTTATAGCGTATATCCTGGGAGAAGTTTCGAGATGTCGGCCTTGGGCGGGCAGCTGTTTAGTGGATACTGCTATGCACAAAACGTTAACACTGGTCAGCGAAGCTCCTCAGTTCCTCTAGGAGTTGGTGATTAGCTGCTTATTCCTACTGCGTGGTGGAAGGGTTTGATGGATAACCCGAGTGGATTTTTCTGTGTAGATACGCGGATGGACTAATGCTCCGCAAGGCAGCAGTTGCGGATAGGTTGGAAGCGGTTATTTAGCTGGCATCGCAATCGAGATGTCTTCGATATTTCCCTCCAGCTGGATGCCTTTTTCAGCAGGGCCGTACATCTGGCCCTGCTGCGCGCTGCCGTTTTGTGCTTGTTCGACAGATGCCAATGTTGCGTACGGCAGGTATACAACGTATCCCCCTCGGGGCACATTGTTGAACACGAAAGATCCGTCAGGATGCAGTGATGTGAAATACAGTACGGATCGATCATCCTGATTGAGCAGTTGGACAACTCCAGACCCAAGCGGTGTGCTGTTGTCCGCAGCATCCACCGCGTATCCTTTGATTGTGAATAGATTAGACAAGGGAATTACGATATCTACCGATTGGTTCTCTTCGCCTTGCTTCAGTTCGATCTTTCTAGCGTACTTTTCCCGGAAAGCTCCACCCGAGTAGACAGATAACTGGTTTCCAAGTTCCTGTTTCAGAGAAAATGCACTACTACCACTCGACAGACTACTCATTCCAGCCGTCGTCACAGAAGGCGTAGCCACACGGACAATATAGTTTCCTGCAGGTAAGCCTTCAACAATGTACTTACCATGACTATCCGTTGAATTTGGCGACGCAAAAATTCCGGATGGTCCGCCGAGTTTGGTAATGACTTCGGTATATGTTCCATCACTGTTTACACGGAACACCTTCACATTAAAACCAATTGCCGGGGATCCGTCGTCGTAGGTGACTGATCCGGCAATACTGGATGATCGTTCGATACGTATTGAGGTCGATGCGGTCCGGCCACCTTGTATGGTGACTATTGTGGCATCAATGGTCTCCGTCGCCTGATTGGAGTCGATTCCACCGCTATGCTTTAGGGATGAAGCTGGCGACAAGTACCCACTAAGATAAGGAATCACGTAATACAGCCCCGGAGGAATCTTGTCTATTCGGAACCGGCCTTGCATATCGGTTGTCGCTGTAGGGTTCAAAGCACGACTCGGACTTGGCCGGGTTGTCTTCTCTGCACTTTTATCGGGCACAGATTCAAGCGTAACGATGGCAATCCGCGCCGGTGCTCCTGAATCAGAACAAAACGCATAACCAAGTAAAGATCCGGTGCTCTGCTGTGCGCCTATATCCTTACCCGGCAAGAAAAATGCCAATTGAAGAAATATAAACGTGTATGCCATCTTGTTTTTCGCAAGGAAATGCCTGAATGACAGCATTTTGATCAAGACTCGTGGATCAATCAATTCGCGTTACCCTGTCTCCCAGACTCTTTGAGGACTTAATTTATCGCGCACGACCGGGACAAGCAAGCGAAAAATGATCTGTAGCAAAACGATCCATAGCATCGGACAGATTAGATGATACAAAGGGTTCGGATCCTGGTGAATTTCAAGTCGATGGTTGAAAGTCTGTCCCATACGGGGCGAACTTTGTTGGTGCCTGGGTCGCGCTTGAGCAATCCAGCCGGTACAATTGGAGTACCGGGCGGGGTTGGGCTGACGACTGGGCTGAGCGCCGCGCGAACAGAATTGCAAAGCAGCAGGAAAGCCGGATTATGCCCTCAGTGACCACAAATACACCACAAACCTCCACCTCAGGTATGCGCGGAACAAAATCCGCCGAACGCGAAGAGTTGCGCATGGGCCGCGAGGCCAACGATGGTGGGATCAACTGGGTTACGGCGGGGTTTATCGGCGCGTTTCACGTGGGCGCGATAGCGGCGCTGTTCTGCTTTAGCTGGCAGCGTCTGGCGGTGGCGGTGGTGCTTTGGGTGATGTCGATCAACCTGGGCATCGGGGTGTGCTATCACCGTCTGCTGACGCATCGCGGGTTCCAGACGCCGAAGTGGGTCGAGTACCTGCTGACCATATTTGCTACGCTCTCGCTCGAGGGCGGGCCGATCTTCTGGGTGGCGGTGCATCGGGTGCATCACCAGAATAGCGACCATCCGGGCGACCCGCATACGCCGAAGGAAGGCCCGTGGTGGGCGCATATCGGATGGATGGTGCTGGGCAAATCGATGCATGCCAAGGCGGAGACGCTGTCGCGCTACGTGCCCGACCTGGCTCGGGACCGCTTCCATGTGTGGATCAGCAAGTATCACTACGTTTCGCTGGTGGCCTGCGGCGTGATACTGATGACCGCCGGCGGGCTGATCGATCACAGCCTGATGGGCGGGGTGAAGCTGGTGTTGTGGGGAGTGTTTCTGCGGGTGACGCTGGGACTGCACGCGACGTGGCTGGTGAACTCGGCGACGCATATGTGGGGCAAACGGCGCTTCCCGACCAAGGACGACTCGCGCAACAACCTGCTTGTAGCGCTGGTGACGGGCGGCGAGGGCTGGCACAATAACCATCATGCGCACCCGGTTTCGGCGCGCCATGGGCTGACCTGGTACGAGGTTGATCCGAACTTCTGGATGATCTGGCTGATGAGCAAGGTGGGCCTGGCGAAGAAGATTCAGGTGACGCGCTATGACAAGTCGAATCCGCGTCCGGCAGGCGCCTGAAGGCGGCAGCGGAATCAGGAAAAAGCCTCGCGGAAAGCGGGGCTTTTTTGTGCGCATTGCCAGGTGAGCGCGAGGTTTAGAGCAGTTTCAC
>JAJZFR010000330.1 GCA_021805265.1 Acidobacteriota bacterium
GTCTTGTCCTTGCGGACGGTGTTCAGGAAGGTGTCCTGAATATTTTGTGCCGGCTTGTTGTCCATGTGCCGATCTCCTGTTTCCTGGGTTTTTTCCTGTGTTCGCCAAATGTCGCCTGCAACCGCCGACCCCGGCCTGACCAGCAGAACGGAGGACCAGACGGCCACTCATCGGATGCCGAAGCGATTTCGGAGTCCGCAAAATACCAGCTTCCACTATAGGCCGTCAGGCCGACGCGAAACAATATTACTGATAAAGATGCCCGGCAGCGGCAATCTGTTGGCTGGAAAACCGCTGCCCGCCAGCTCGCCCCAGTCCCCTGCGGCAGCGACGCTTTCACCCCAACCCTGGGTTGTTAGGATAAACACTGTGACGACGACAGGATTCAAGCCGAAAGATGCAGTGGGGCAGGCAGCGGGGCAGGCATTTGGGCCGGTCCCGATGCTCGACCTGGCGCGCCAGTACGCGCCCTTGCGCGCCGAGCTGCTGGCCGCGCTCGAGGGGGTCCTCGATCAGCGGCAGTTCATCCTGGGGGAGGCGGTGAGCGCCTTCGAGCGGGCCGCCGAGGCGCATCTCGGGGTTGCTGCGGCCGTTGGCTGCTCCTCCGGCACGGATGCCCTGTGGCTGGCGCTGGCGGCGGCGGAAATCGGCCCTGGCATGGCGGTCGTCACCACGCCTTTCAGCTTCTTTGCTTCGGTCAGCGCGATCCACCGCTCGGGCGCGCGAGCGGTGCTGGCGGATATTGATCCGGTGACCTTCAACCTGTCGCCGACCGCCGTGGAAGCGGTGCTCGATGGGCCGGACGGGCGTGCCGTTCGCGCGCTCCTGCCCGTCCATCTCTACGGCCAGTGCGTGGACTGGACCGCCTTTGCGCAGCTTGGCGCGGATCGCGGCCTGACCCTCATCGAAGACGCGGCCCAGGCCTGGGGAGCGCGCTGGCAGGGCGCGCCGGCGGGCGCTCTGGGCGACGCGGCGGCCTTCAGCTTTTATCCCACAAAAAACCTGAGCGCAGCGGGCGACGCGGGCCTGGTAACCACCAACCGCCCGGAGCTTGCCGAACGAGCGAGCATGCTGCGCCAGCACGGCATGCGCGTCCGCTACCACCACGACGAACTCGGTTGGAACGCCCGGATGGACGGCTTCCAGGGAGCGATCCTGGGAGTGAAGCTCAAATACATCGCAGGCTGGAACGATCTGCGCCGGGCGGCGGCTATGCGCTACGAAACGCTCTTTCGCGCCGCCGGCCTCGCGGAAGACGGCATCTATCCGGAGCACGGGGTGGTACTGCCCAGCGAAGTTCCCGGCAGCTACCACGTCTGGCATCAGTATGTGATTCGCTGTGGGCGGCGCGATGCGTTGCGGGAGTTTCTGAGCGCGCGGCAGATCGGTTCGGAGATTTATTACCCCGTCCCGCTACACCGGCAAAAGGCGCTGGCCGCGCTCGGCTACAGCGAGGGCAGCTTCCCCGAGGCCGAGCGCGCCGCCCGCGAAGTGCTCGCCCTGCCCATCTACCCGGAGATTACCGTCGAAGAGCAGGAGACGGTGGTCGCTGCCATTGCCGATTTTCTCGGCGACAAAAACTAGCGCATTTTCTTCTTCGATTTTTCCTTCGCCGATTTTACGCCAGCCGGTTCGCCTGAATCGTGGCTCAGCTCGATCGGGCCAGTGTCGCTGCCCGTGCGCCGGGTGATGTTGCCCTCCAGGCGGAAGGCGACGGTCCGCGGATGCAGTGGATGAACCTGGCCCGTATCGGGATCGGTTTTGACACCGGAATCAGCCGCAATCTGAAAGCTGAAGACCGGCTCGACCTGTCCAGCCACATTCTCCTCTGAGATGCGAACCGGCAGATAACCGTGAAATCCGTGCAGGCGGTAGGCCGTCTCATAACGATGGTGGTTGAGGCTCCAGGTAAAGACGCGAAACTGATCGAAGTCGTACGGCAGCCCGCTCTGCGGCGGAGCCAGCAGGGTCAGGTACTCGGTCATGGTGCGCGGCCCGGTTGCGGCAGCAGGCTGCGGTCCGGAAGAGCCTGCCTCCGGATTCGCATTCGGGCTTGCGTCCCGATTCCCGTCCGGATTCGAGGGAGTCATCGAGCGGCTACGCGCATCTGTTTCGCCGGAATCGGGATGTTGGCCCCGCTTGCGGTTCTGCTTGCCGTCCTGCTTTGAAGCCGATTCCCTTTCGCCGCGATCCACCACCGTGGCCAGCGGATAGGCCGCGACCATGCGCTGCCCTTCGGCGTACTCGCCGACAGCGTCGGGAATATCGACATCCAGGCGACTGGCCAGCAGCCAGCCAACGTGGCCCTCAGCATCGCGCACCAGCCACCAGTCTTCCATCGGGACAGAGATGGGCACTGGCGCTGCCTGTCCGGCAACAGGCCCGGCAACAGGCCCGGCAACAGACCCGGAAGTTGGCCCGGAAGTTGGCGCGCGCGGCGCCGAACCGCGAGCCAGCAACTGCACATGAGCATTGCCCGGAATCAGCAGAAAGTGATCCGTCTTGCGGCCCGGCGTCAGGTGCAGATACAGATCGTCGCGAAGCTGCCCCGTGGCAACGGGCTGGTCCTGGGCATGCTCCCGATCCAGTTCTGCAAATTTACGATACTCGTCCTGATCGATGACCGCGTGCTCTTCCAGCCAGCCCACCTCGCCCTTCGCGGTGCGAACCTTGTAGAAGCGCCGCCCGTGTTCGAGCACCTCAAGCGGCTGGCCGTTGGCGACCAGCGCCACGCGATTCGAGACTGCGGCAACGCGATCATGCAGATAAACCTGGCGCGACGACACATAGACGTGATCGTGGGGCTGCTCTTCAAAACGTGCGCAGCCGGCAATCGAAAGCGTGACTCCCAGAGCCACTCCGAGCAGGCTGAAAGTGCGACGGGCTCCTGGAAAATCGGACCCGGATGATAGAGAAAGCGCGGCCAAGGGAAGTTGCACTCTGCATCGAGAATAACAGGATGAAAATAAAATCGCGGCGAGGCAATCCACTTTGTCGAGTCGTCCGTTCCCAATGCAGGAGGACTTTATGCTCTTGCAACGCTTTCGCAACCTCACCCCCGAGCGCAATACCGCAATTCCCGTTTCCGCCGGTGTCGAGGCCATCCGCCGCATGGATCAAGCCATCCAGGCAATGAACCGTCGTCGTTTCCTGACCGGCATTGGTGCAGCCAGCGCCGTCGCCGGAGCAGCCGTCATCGCCACGGGCTGCGGCTCCAGCAACTCCATGGCCATGACAACCACAACCACAACCGCATCCACCACCGACACCGCGCAGCAGATCTTCACCGCGGCGCTCATCGCCGAGGACCTGGCAACGACCATGTACTACAACGCGCTGGTGGGCGGCGTCATCATGGACCCCAACCTCGCCGGAACCGGTGGAACCGCACTCAACGTCTCCTCCTCGGGCAGCGTGGCCAACGTCGGCTACCTGCGCGGCGCGCTCTCGGAAGAAATCCAGCACGCCGACCTGATGCGCACCCAGTTGAACATCAGCGCGGCCACCGCCGACCCGGTACAGACCTTCTACTTCCCCACCGGCACCTTTGACACGCTGACCAATTTCTTCCCCGTGCTCGTCGCCCTCGAGACCGCTTTCATCGCGGCCTACATGACGGCGGTCGAAGAGTTCAGCCTGATGATTGGCGGCGTTGCGCCCTACAGCTCGTCGCAGATGTCGGCTACAGGAACGGCCTACACCTCGGCACAGTTATCCGAGTTCGCCAAGATCTGCGCGGCAATTCTGGGCGTCGAAGCCGAGCATCGTTCGCTGGCCCGCGCCATTCCCAGCGGCACCAGCTTTGCCGGAACTTCCATCCTGCCCTCGGACAACGTCTGCTACGAGTCCACAGACACCCTGACCTCGGTCTACAACGGCTCCGCTTCCGCGGCTGCCGCTCTCGGACCCTTCCTCACACAGGGCAGCGGGACGACGGCTTACAGCTTCCAGACCGCTCTGATGGGGTCCTCGTCGCTTCAGTTGGCCTGCACCGGCGGCGCGCCGGCAGCCTGATTCAGGCGATCAAAACAGGCCGAACACAGGCCGAACACAGGCCGGAATCAACCTTTATCCCCAACATTGCCCGAAGAGGCGTTGCAGGTTTTCTGCAATGCCCTTTCGGGCAATTTCTGCTGCGTCGCGTCAACGGCCACGAATCAGCGCTTCCAACCACTGCGACAGCGCAAGTCTCAGTGCGAGAGCGCAAGACCGATCGCATACGACGGGTCCGAGGACGCCGTGGAAAGTGTGGTGGAAACATCGAGCGTACCCTGGCTGGTGGGGTCATAGCTGTAAACCCAGAGGTTGGGGTTGTTGCCAAATCCGGCGACCACCACATAGCTCTTCGTACTGTCCTCCGCGATAGCGAGGGGAGCCTTGGCGGTGGCGAACGGCGAGTCCGTCAAGGCCGTCAACGCGCCCGCGCTCAGTGAGAAGCCGGTGATCGTGTTGTCCGTCTCATTGGTAACGTAGACGTATTGCCCGTTGGGATCAGAGAGAATGGCAGCCGGAGCCTGGCCCACGCTGTAACTCGACTGCTGCGAAGTGAGATTGCTGATTGCAAATTTGCGCAGGATGTTGGTCGGCGACTCGGCGATGAAAAGATACGTGGACGAGGGATCGACGTCCACCGCGTTCGAGGTCGTGCTCTTCGGTGCCAGGCCGATGTGGAACGGCGCGTTGCCCCACGGCGACCCCGCCAGGTTCGCCGCATTGAAGGCAAAGGCGTCCGTGCCGCCGGGGCCTAGCGCGACAAAGACGTTGGTATTGGCTGGATCAATGCTCAACTGCACCGGCGTCGGCGAGTCCAGCACCGCAGACATCGGCGTTCCCGTGACCGGCAGACCGGAGAGCGCAGTGATGGCCAGCGCATCCAGCTCGGTCGTCCCCTTGTTCGCGATCAGCAGCCACGAAGTCGTCGCATCGACAGCCAGGCTCTCGGGCTGGGACGGCCCCGTATAGATCACCGTGCCGTTGTTGCCCTGGGTCAGTGTGCCGCCCGTATTGATCGTGTACATCAGTACGCCGACCGTCGTGCCCACGTAGAGAAATGCATTGTTCGGCGCAACCACAATCGAAGTCGGCGTGGCGGGCAGCGCCAGCGGAGACCCGGAGATCGCCGCCACCACGCCGCTGGTAATCGTGTACTCGGAGAGTGTGCCGCCGCTGCCTGAGTTGTTCACGTTCACCACGTACGCATAGGTGGTCGATCCCGCCGCCGTGGTCGTGTTGTTGACCGGCAGGAAAAACTCGCCGCAGCTAGTGAGCAACAGAACGGGAGCAAGCCCGAACACGGCAAGAAACACACGCCGCGCGCTGCCCGACAACCGGCGAAAAACAGGATTGCGATCCGTCAAAACCATCAACAAGAAGGACTCTCTCCGGCCATCGTTCCCCACCCATCAATGGAATATCTCAAGGGAACACAGGCGCAGCTTTCAGCTTATCGCGTTTGCCAGACCTGGCACTCACCCGAAAGACGCGACCGGCCTGAAAAGCGCTCATCGGTCAGAACAACGCGGAAATGCATCCCGTGCGACGACCGGGCTGTAGAATGCAAGAGATGAAAAGACACACTCTGCCTGTTTTGTGTATCGTTCTGGCCGTTTCGCTGGCCGCTGGACCCTCTGCGAACGCCGCCGG
>JAJZFR010000027.1 GCA_021805265.1 Acidobacteriota bacterium
ACGGCGCTAAAAGGGGGCGGCGCGGCTACGATGCGGGCAAGAAGATCAAGGGCCGCAAGCGCCACATCGCGGTAGACACGGAAGGCAATCTGCTGGCGGTCATCGTGCATTCGGCGGGTATCCAGGATCGGGTAGCGGCGCGCGCCGTGCTCATGCGCCTGTTCTGCACCTTCGATACCATCACGAAGGTCTTCGTCGATGGCGGCTACACCGGCAAACTGATCGGCTGGGCCAAAGAGATGTTCGACTACGACGTGGAGGTGGTCAAACGCAATGAACTGCATACCTTCAAGGTGCTGCCCAAGCGCTGGATCGTCGAACGCACCTTCGCCTGGCTCAACTGGAGCCGTAGACTCAGCAAAGACTACGAACTCCGCCATACGTCGGCTGAAACGATGATCCACGTCGCCTTCGCTCACCTGCTACTACGACGATCTACTTAGTTTCTGGACAGGCTCTAAGAGAAGCTGTTCGATCCCCCCATCCATGTCCATTGACCGTTCGCGTATTTCCATAGATCGTTTGGAGCGCCTAAGCTGCTGAAGAGCCAGAAGTTTCCCTGCGCGTCCGTCCAGTGTTCGGAAAAGGCGCGCGCACCTGGGCTATTGGCACCCGAGGCGATCCCCTCCGTGCCGTAGACGGCATTCTGCCTGGGCGAATCCGATCCCCCCATCCACGTCCACTGGCCGTTGCTATATTTCCAGAGGTCGTTCAGATAACCACTGATGCCATAGGAGACAAGCCCATCGCCGCCATAAATCCAGAAGTTTCCCTGCGCGTCCGTCCACGAGGCAGAGGCAAAGCGCGCCCCAGGTGTGTTCAGCGCCGCGGGCGTGCCCATCGTCCCATACACAGCGCCCTGCATCCCTTTGTTCGAGCCGCCCATCCACACCCACTCATGCTGCGCCGAGGCAGCGGAAGACGACCCCGCTCCGCCGCAACCCATAAGCAGGAGCGGCAGTGTTGCGGCTGCTGCCAGCAACAGAACGCGGCAAAGATAAGCGAATCGATACTTCCTCATCTTCCACTCCTCCCTCTGCGCACCTTCTCGGCGCGTACTCTCACAGGTCATTGAGCGCGGCGTTGGAAAATGCGTTCAGGCTCGGTAAAAGCTCCACCGTTGAGCCTGTGCCGACCGTGCAAAGCCGACAAAGGCCATCAGGCATACGATGGCTACAAACTTGCTGGGGGCAAATCGGAGTTGCATGGGGGAGGGTATCCTTTCGACGAGATTTTCCAGGGCAAAAGTGGACTTCGATCTGCGCAGCCAGCGGCGCGTCCGTCCAGAACAACTAGCCCTGAAGAAATGGATACCGTGTAATCCTCGTGCATCAACAGGCGAACGAGAGGCCGACTGAACAAAAAATCAGTCGGAGGTACGGTAGCGCGGCGTCTCGCTCCATGTCAAGAGCGTGTTTCATCTCTACCTCGGTGGCTTTGTCGCGGCTCGTCAGTCCCGCTTTGATCGCGGGTCTGATACGAGTGGCTTCTCGCTTGGGCTTATTGATGAAACACGCTCAAGTCAATTTTGTCTCCGCGAATTCACCCGAAAGGACACGGACGTCGGTCACCTGCCGCAGCCGACTCACCACTGCGGATTCAACGTTCCGGCACAGGAATTCGCGCCGCTCAAGCTGCAAGCAAGTTCTTTTTGGCGCCCGCTCATCACAGATTTCTTGACACGCTCGTTTTGATGTTGTCTTCTACTTTGCAGTGAATCTTCGCCTGCGCGGCTCGTGCGTAAAAATGTGGAACAATCCTCGCAGCGGGCGGTTTCGGATACCTGCTTGTACGATTCAGGAGATATCTCAATGAAGTCCATTCTCTGGTTCCGCATAACGTCTATTCTTCTGTTTCTTTATGGAATCGGCTACTCATTCAGTTTTCTCATCTTCCGACCTCACACGCGTGAGGGCCGCGCCGTCTGGTCCTTCATGCGCAGAACGCAAATTCCTGAAGGCGAATCCACCTTCACCTACAGCGACTTCTATATGGGCTTCGGACTCTTTGCCGCCGCGCTCTTTCTTTTTGAAGCTTTCCTCGCCTGGTATTGCAGCTTCCTGGTGGGCGAATACATCGACGGAGCCATCATCATCGGTTGGGGTCTGCTGGTGCTTCAGATCATCAGTCTGTTGCTTTCCTGGCGCTACTTCAGCACTGTTCAGACACTCATGTCTGTCATCACCGGGGCCAGCGTCGGCATTGCACTGGCGCTGGTCACGCCTTTTCGCCTCTGATCTCTGATCGGCTGAGCGTGTTTCCTGTCAATCCCAGGGCCTTCGGTCGATCTTCTGAGGCTTTCAGCGGTCGTGGGTTTCGATCCAGCCATCTGCTGTCTTCTTGATGAAGGAAGCACGCTCGTGTCGTTGGTAAACTCGGAGGATCAGCCCAGAACGGTCGCGTGCTCCATCGGAGCTTCCTGTGCAACTGTCCGGTGTGCATTCGCGCGGGTCTCCCGAAGCGGTTGACCGCTGCGTTGCTGCAGTTTCTGCTGCATCTCGGCCAGGATAGACAGCGCCACCGCGGCTGCTCCATCCCCGCCCAGGTCCAGCCCCATCGGCGCGTGGAGTTGTACCATCCATTTTGTCGCCAGTCGCCGTGCCGCTTTCTCTTCGTTCTGCGTCGCTTCTGCCAGTCCTTTCACCATCTCCTCGGTCCGCGTGCGCGGGCCAAGCACGCCCAGATACGCCAGTTCGCGATCCACCAGCCCACGCAACGCTCTCGTATCCTGCTCCAGGCTGTGGCTCATCACAGCGGCCACGTCGGTCGGGCGCAGCGTCAACTCCTGCAGAGCATCTTCGCTCAGCGGCAACACGGCATCCGACTGCGGAAATCGTTCGCGCGTCGCCAGGTGGCTGCGTCCATCCATCACCGTCACATGCCAGCCCAGTTCATGCGCCATGCGCGCCAGCGGCTGCGTGTCGTTCCCTGCGCCCACAATCAGCAACCCCGTTCGCGGAGCCACCCACTCCACAAACACATCTCCAGTCCAGCGAGTCTGCTTCAACTCGAACGCCTCGAAAGCGAGCGAAGTCAGAGAGTCTGCGCGCTCCGCTCCGGTCGGCATCGTCCCATCCACGCGCCATCGCCGTTCTCCCATCCGCTCACCAACGGTGACAGTTGCGACGGCCATCCCAACGCGTGATCGGTATGCCTGTTCCATGGCCTGCAACAGCGGTTCCGCCGTCGCGCTCCGCTCCAGCAGCACGTGCACTACACCGCCGCAGCCCATCCCATACGGCACATCCCCATCTTCGGCGTGTGTCGAATAGCTTCGCTTCGTTGGCCCGTTTTCCGTGTGCCAGAATGCTTTTTTTGCCACTTCCGCTTCCAGACACCCGCCGCTGATCGTTCCCGCACGGCGACCATCTGCTGCCACAATCATCTTTGCGCCCGACTTGCGATAGCCTGATCCCTCGACGGCGACAATCGTCGCCAGCACATACTCTTCGCCCGCAGCGGCCAACTCGCGCCATAACGGTCCAATTGCCTGCATCTCATTCATCGGTTGCTCCGTCCGCTCACGCCTCGCGCATCTCTGACTGCAACAGGTCCTCGATCCGGATCGGCAGCTTGCGCACACGCACACCCGTCGCGTGATAGACCGCCGAGGCAATCGCCGGTGCCACGCCGGCCAGTCCAATCTCGCCGATTCCGCGTGCGCCATAGCTGTTCAGCGCATAATCGGGATAATCCAGAAACGTCACGTCGATCTCCGGCGAATCGGCGCACGTCGCCATCAGATAATCTGCAAGATTTCCATTGATCGGCTGCCCGTTGCGCGGGTCATAGACCGTCTCTTCCAGCATCGCCATGCCCACGCCCATCACCACAGCGCCTTTGATCTGGTTGGCTCCTGCGCGTGGATTGATGATCCGTCCGGCGTCAATCACCGTCACCACGCGGCTCACGCGCAGGCGCGCAATCCCCGGCTCCCACTCCACCTCCGCAAACTGCGCGCCAAAGCTGTGCATCGACAATCCTTTTGCCTTCGGATCCTCAAATGCCGAGCCGGAGGTGCTGTCTGCGCTCACGCGATTCAGACGCGCCGCCTGCAACACAGTCTCAAACGGCACTCCCTGCGCTGCCGACTCCGTCGCGCGATGCACGCGCCCCTCCGTCAGCCGCAGCGTCTTTGCGTCGGCTCCTTCAAGCTTTGCTCCCGGCGTAGACGCTGCAATCTGGAGCAGGGAAGCGATGGCTCCGTCCGCCGCCCCGGCCACTGCCGGCAGCACCGTCGCCGTGGACCACGACCCACCCGACAACGGACCCTCCGGCATCGTCGTATCGCCCAGCAGAACTTCGATCCGCTCAAACGGCAAGCCTGTCTTTTCCGCCAGCACCTGCGCAAAGATCGTATACAGTCCCGTGCCCACGTCCTGCGTCGCACATCGCGCACGCACCTTGCCGTCGGCACCCAGTTCCACCGTCGTCGAGCAGCCAAACCGATACGCGCCCCAGCTTGCCGCCGCCATGCCCCAGCCCAGCACCTTGCCATCGCGCCGCATCGATCCCACCGCTGGTGTCCTCTTGCTCCAGCCAAACTTCGCGCTGCCCGTCTCCAGGCACTCGCGCAGATGCCGCGAAGAAAACTTCTGTCCGTTGCTCTCATCGATAGACGCGTCGTTCTTCAACCGCAGCTCCACCGGGTCCATCTTCAGAGCCACGGCCAGCTCATCCATCGCCGACTCCATGGCAAACAGGCCCGGAACCGCGCCCGGCCCGCGCATCGCCATCGGTGAACCCACATTCCGCTGCACCAGCGCCGAGGTCACCGTCAGGTTCGGCACGCTGTATAGATAAGGCGTCGCCTCGCCGCAGCCCTCGTCAAAGTTGTCCACCATCGAGGTATGGTTCAAAGCGTCCTGCCGCAGCGCCACCAGCTTTCCGTCCGCGCTTGCGCCCACCCGGAAGCGCTGCTCGGTCAGCGGTCGATGGCCAACATTCGAGAACATCATCGTCCGCGTCACCACCAGCTTCACCGGGCGCTGCACTCTGCGGCTGGCCACCGCAGCCAGCGCGCAATGCGGCCACGGAAACAGCTTCCCGCCAAATCCCGACCCCAGGAACTTCGTAATCACCGTCACATTTTCACGCGGCACACCCAGAATCTGCGCCATCGCGTTGCGATGATTCACCACCCCCTGTGTGCTCTCATAAAACGTCACCGTATCGCCTGCCCACGCCGCCACTGTCGCATGCAGTTCGATCGGGTTGTGCGTCTCCACCGGCGTCCCATAGGTCTGGTCCACCTTCACCGCAGCGGCGTCAAATGCCTCGTCCACCTTGCCCCGTGCGGAAACCGTATGCCATGTTCCAGCAAACGGCTCCAGTTCGCCGCTCACCTGCGGCGTCTCAGCGGAGTACTCGGCCTTCACCGCTGCGGCAGCAGCCGTCGCCTGCTCCAGCGTCTCGGCCACCACCAGCGCCACATACTGCCCCCAGTAGTAAATCCGGTTGTCCTCAAGCGGTGGTCGCGTCTCGCTCACCGTCGCATTCGGGTCGTTCGGCACCGCGCGATAAATCCGCTCGACATTCCCGTGATGCAGCACCTCCAGAACGCCCGGCATCGCCTGCGCTGCCGTCACATCCAGACTGCGAATCGTCCCCTTGGCCACCGTCGCCTGCACCGGCACGGCAAACACCATCCCCGGCAGATGAAAATCCGCGGCATACTGCGCTGTCCCGGTCGTCTTCAGCGGGCCGTCGATCCGTGGTACAGGGCGTCCAATGATTCCATGTGGACTGGCTGTCGTGCTGGCCATCGTTTTGTCCTTTCGCGGCGATTGCCGCGTCTGTTGTTCTGCTGTACTTGTTTCAGATGCAACAGGGTCTGGCCGAAGTCACCCCTCGCCGCCAGACCCAGTCGATTCGCTGCCTTCGCGTCCTGCTGCTTTTACGCCGTCGCTGTCGTCAAAGCGCGCACGATGCAGCGCTTCGCCAGCTCCACCTTGAATCCATTTTCGCTTTGCGGCTTTGCCTCTTTCAGCGCGGCCTCGGCCGCTGCGCGGAAGTGCGTCGCCGTCGCGGGTTTGCCCATCAACGCCGCTTCGGCTTCATGGGAGCGCCACGGGCGCGTTCCCACTCCGCCCAGCGCCACGCGCACAAAGCGAATGTGGCCGCCGCTGGTCTCCGCCACCACCGCCGCCGAAGCCAGCGCAAACTCGTACGAAGCACGGTCGCGCAACTTCAGATACACCTGCTTCGATGCCTTGCGCGGCGCAGGAAGCGTCACATGCGTAATCAACTCGCCCGGCTCCAGAGCATTCTCCACATTCGGCGTCGTCCCCGGCAGCTTATAGAAGTCGGCAATGGCAATCGCGCGATCTCCCTTTGGACCTTGCACGTGAATCGTCGCCTCCAGCGCCGTCAGCGCGACACACATATCCGACGGATGCGTCGCGATGCAATCCTCGCTCGTGCCCAGGATCGCCATCATGCGGTTGTGTCCGCCGATGGCCGCACACCCGGAACCCGGATTGCGCTTGCTGCAGTTCGTATAGCTGGTGTCGCGGAAGTACGGGCAGCGCGTCCGTTGCAACAGGTTTCCGCCTGTCGTCGCCATATTCCGCAACTGCGGCGAAGCTCCCGAAAGCAGTGCCTCGGAGAGCACCGCATACTGTGCCTTCACCGTCTCGTGATGCGCCAGGTCGGAGTTCCGCACCATCGCCCCGATCTTCAGCCCGCCATCGGGCAGCGTTTCCACGGAAGACAGCGGCAGGCCAGTGATATCCACCAGCGTCTTCGGCGTCTCCACGCCCTGTTTCATCAGGTCCACCAGCGTCGTGCCGCCGCCAATAAACCGGCCATCCATCCCCGCTGCCTGATCTACCGTCTGCGCTTTGCTATAGCTGAAACTCTGCATTGATATCCTCGATTCCAGGTTCCGATGAAGTGCCTGTCAGCCGTTCATCTTCATCTGGCCGCGCACCTGCTGGAACGCCGCCACAATATTCGGATACGCGCCGCACCGGCAGATATTGCCCGCCATGCCTTCCTTCACTTCCGCGTCAGACTCGCCCACCGGCTCCTTCAGCAGCGCCACCGCGCTCATGATCTGCCCGCTGGTGCAATAGCCGCACTGGTAGCCGTCATGTTCCACAAATGCAGCCTGCATCGGATGCATCCGCGCCGGAATTCCCAACCCTTCAATCGTCGTCACTTCCTTGCCCGCCGTCATCACCGCCAGCGTCAGGCAGGAGTTCACGCGCCGCCCATCCACATGCACTGTACAAGCGCCGCACTGCCCGTGATCGCAGCCCTTTTTCGTGCCCGTCAGATACAGCCGTTCGCGCAGCGCATCCAGCAGCGTCACCCGCGTGTCCAGCACACCCAGGTCGTGCTGCTCGCCATTCACCATCAATACGGTATGCGAGCTTGATGCGCCTCCATTCATCTCTGGAATAGCCGCCGCTGCGGTCAGCGGGCCTGCGCCGACAATCAGCCCGGTCGCTCCCAGTCCGGAGAGAAACGTTCGTCGGCTCACCTGCATGCTCGCTGTTGCCGCCGACTCCAGTTCGATTTCCTGTTGATCTTCGCGCAGTGTCATCTCTTCTGACAAGGTGGCCTCCATCTGTGCGTACGCGTCCATCCTAACCGAATGGTTAGACCTCTGAACAGTCTAAAATTGCGTAACCGACGGTCATCCGCTTCACCCGATGAAAAAACGACACTTCGGCTTCGGTTGCCGTCCCGTTTGTTCAGAAGCTTTCCAGCACGTCCGACACCAGTGCATGGGCAAAATCCCGCGACAAGCGCGCCATTGCCGCCGGATCCTCCTCCAGATACGTCGTCAGGTCCGTCGTCGACTGGTACTGCTGCCGAAAGACATAGTTGTCATTCTCATACAGCACGCGGCCATCCCGTGAAACCAGTTTCACCGCCACCACCATCGTAATCACAAAGCTCGACGACTCCTGTGTAACCGAGTTATAGGTCAGGGGCGCCACCGTCTGGCTCAAGATCGTCCCATGCAGCACCGCATCCGCTGCCGCATCGTTTGAGGGCAACACACGCAGCCGCGTCCGCGTCAGAAACTCACGCACCACGGCCTCGGTCATCGCCGTCTCCGTATGGTTGTTCGTCGTCTTCGTCTCAAAAACAGGCACAGCCAGAGTGCGCGTTCCCTGCGGCAGATGCGTCGCAGACCCCATCGTGTGATACCCGCAGCCCGCCAGGAACGCCGCTGCAAACATCGACAGGATCACCAGACAGCCGCCGCGCCGCGCCGCTTTCCAACCTCTGCTCATATTCCCCGATTGTAGTGGCCCGCAGCCTTGATCGGTCGCCCGCGCGATACGATCTCTTTATGAACTGGATTTTCTGGGCCTTGCTCTCCGCGCTCTTTGCCGCCGCCACCGCCATCCTCGCCAAAATCGGCGTCGCGCACGTGGACTCCAACCTCGCCACCGCCGTCCGCACCACCGTCGTTGTCGTCTTCGCCTGGATCATCGCCGTCGCACTCGGCAAGCACAATGAATTCCGCGAACTCGACCGGCGCACTCTGCTTTTTCTGGGACTCTCCGGTCTGGCCACCGGACTGTCCTGGCTCTGCTACTTCCGCGCCCTTCAGCTTGGGCCAGCCTCGCGCGTCGCGCCTCTGGACAAGCTTAGTGTGGTTCTCGTACTCATCTTTGCTGCCCTCTTTCTCGGCGAAAAGCTCAGCCCACTGGCCATCCTCGGCGGCGTGCTCATCACCGCAGGCGCCATCGTCATGACTCTGGCCTGAAGTCACGCGCCGGATGGAAAACAGAACGGCATGCCCAGCGGACACTGGCGTTCGTCACGCCTGCAAAAGAAAATCCGGCTGTCGCTTCCGCGACAACCGGATTTTTGTCATCTGACACCCCATTTATGCCGGTGCAGGCGATCCTTCCGAGAATCCAGGTCCGCGCCCACTCTCCGGCTTCAGCACTGCCGGTGCGCTCGGGCTGCCTGGGTCGCTTGGTGAGGCCAGCGAAGAGCGCATCGGCGGCAGTTCCTTGCCGTCAATCAGCATCCGAACCTCGTTCGCATCGATCGTCTCCCGCTCCAGCAGAGCCGCGGCAATCCGGTGCATCGCATCGCGGTGCGCATCCAGAATCGCATAGGCCGACTGGTACGCCTCGTCGATCAGCCGCCGGACTTCCTGGTCGATCTGTCGCGCCGTTTCTTCTGAGAAGTCTCTGTGCTGCGCAATCTCCCGGCCCAGGAAAATCTGCTCTTCCTTCTTGCCAAAGGTCAGCGGTCCCAGCCTGCTCATGCCATACTCGCAGACCATGCGCCGCGCCAGATCCGTCGCCGTCTCGATGTCGCTGCCCGCGCCGGTGGACATCTGCCCCAGGAATATCTCTTCGGCCACGCGTCCGCCATAGGCCGTCGCCAGCCGCGTCTCCAGATACTCCCGCGTATAGTTGTGCCGATCGCCCGGCAGATAGACCGTCACGCCCAGCGCCATTCCGCGCGGAATAATCGTCACCTTGTGGATCGGGTCGGTGTGGTCGCGCAGCACGCTCACCAGCGCATGGCCCGCCTCGTGATACGCCGTTACCTTCTTTTCCTCGTCGGTGAGCAGCATCGACTTGCGCTCGGCGCCCATCAGCACCTTGTCCTTGGCCAGCTCGCAGTCATACATCGTCACCTGCTTGCGATTGGCGCGCGCGGCCATCAGCGCCGCCTCGTTCACCATATTCGCCAGGTCCGCGCCGCTGAAGCCCGGTGTCCCGCGCGCCAGCACATTCAGGTTCACATCGTCGGCCATGGGAACCTTCTTGATATGCACGCGCAGCACTTCCTCGCGTCCACGCACATCAGGCAGTCCCACCACCACGCGCCGGTCAAACCGTCCCGGACGCAGCAGTGCTGGGTCCAGCACATCGGGCCGATTCGTCGCCGCCACCAGGATCACGCCGTCGTTGGACTCAAACCCGTCCATCTCCACCAGCAACTGGTTCAGCGTCTGCTCGCGCTCGTCGTGGCCGCCGCCCAGTCCTGCGCCGCGATGCCGTCCCACAGCGTCGATCTCGTCGATGAAGATGATGCACGGAGCATTCTTCTTGCCCTGTTCAAAGAGGTCGCGCACACGGCTTGCGCCCACGCCGACAAACATCTCCACAAAATCCGATCCGGAGATCGAGAAAAACGGCACATTCGCTTCGCCCGCCACCGCGCGCGCCAGCAGCGTCTTGCCCGTTCCGGGAGGCCCCACCAGCAGCACGCCCTTGGGTATCCGTCCGCCCAGCTTCTGGAAGCGCTGCGGCTCGCGCAGATACTCGATGATCTCCTTCAGCTCTTCCTTGGCCTCGTCCACCCCGGCCACATCCTTGAAGGTAATCTTCTTCTGTTGCAGGCTCAGCAGCCGCGCCCGGCTCTTGCCAAACGACATCGCTTTGTTGCCGCCCGCCTGCATCTGCCGCATCATGAAGAACCAGATGCCCAGAAACAGCACCAGGGGGCCGACATTCATCAGGATCGGCCACAGCAGGCTGCCCTGCGCGTCCTTGATCGTTGTCGATACCTTCGCGTCGTTCAACTGCGTGAACATATCCGGATAGTTCGTCGGCACCGTCGTGTGGAACTGAGGCTGGTCCTTGCCCTCGCTCTTCAGGTGGCCATGTACATCCATCCCCTGCACTACTACGTCATTCACCTGCCCGGCCTTCACCTTCTCCAGGAACGAAGAAAAGGGCAGGTCCTGCTCCTTGGCCCCCATCACCGCGCTCTGCCGCACCACGCCAAACAGCAGCACCAGGCAGATAATGATGAACGCCCAGAACATGATTGTCTTCACAGTCGAATTCACCGGGACTCCTTTTGCCGCGCCAACCGGCTTGCTTCCGCCAGTTCGCTGCTTCTCAACCCGCTCACCGCATCTGAATTGGACGCTCCATCGCAGCGAAAAGTGACAAAATCTGCCCATTCGCTTTCTTCGCGCCCACCACTTCAGACACACTTCTGCAGCATCCTGATTGTACTCTGTTTTGTCACCTGTCCGGCAGCCAACCCGCTGCGCATTCCCAAATTGGAGTCCCAGGATGCCGTCTACAGGCGATCATTGAATCCGTTTCGCCACGACTCCCGCCTGCGACTCCAACTCCACGCCCTGCATCCACACAATCTCTCCGCCAGACTCCATCACCAGCCAGTTCTGCCGCTCCTCGCCGCTCACCTTCATTCGCTCCAACACTTCTTTCACCTTCTTCGGCCCGCTGGAGTGGCGTAGCCGTACGCGATCTCCGGCCCGCCACGGCCGCACCACCGCCTCGTTCCTCGCACCACCCTCGCATCGGACCTCAAACTGCCAGCCAAACGCCTCCACTTCGCCGGGAGTCATGAACCGCACCGGCTCCAGCGTCGCCTCCGCCACTGTGCCCCGGCTCAGCCGCAACTCCCGAGCCGTCCGTTCCGCCATCCATCCCCCGGCCAGAGTCCGCTTTTCCCCTGCGCGACCTTCCACCGCCAGCGTTCGCAGCGTTTCGGTTGCATCAAAATTCATCGTTGCGCCCGCTTGTTCCGCCGCCACACGCAGCAGCCGCCTCTGCACGGCAACGTCCAGTCCCGCCAGCCGCACCACGTCCAGCGCCACCGTTTCGCCTGCCGCACGTCCGCCGCCGCGCACCGGCCTGCCCGTCATCATCATGCGCGCGGCCAGCCGCTCCATCTCGCCCTCCCAATACGACTCTTCATCGCGCGCCAGCGTCGCCATCTGCGCCAGATGCTCCTTCACCTGCGGATTCCACCGCTCCAGCTCCGGCAGCAGCAGATGCCGAATGCGATTCCGTGTAAAGACCGTCTCCCGGTTCGTACTGTCTTCGCGCCACCGCTCCCCGCGCGCGCCCAGCCACGCTTCCACCTCCGCGCGTCTCACCCCCAGCATCGGCCTCAGAATCCTGCCCCGCGCCCGCTCCACCACCGGGAAAATCCCCGCCAACCCCTTTGTCCACGCCCCGCGCAGCAGCTTCGCCACCACCGTCTCCGCCTGGTCGTCCAGCGTATGCGCCGTCGCCACCGCGTCCACCACTCCCGCCGCCATCAACTCGTCCCACCACTGGTAGCGCAGCCGCCGCGCCGCTTCTTCCAATCCATCTCCGTCGCGCGCGCCTTCGGTATCCACGTGCTTCACGCGCAGCTCCAGCCCCAGCCGCTTCGCCAGCTCTCGCACAAACGCCTCGTCCTCGTCCGATTCCGCACCGCGCAGGCGATGGTTCACATGCACCGCCTGCAACCCGATCCCCAACTCCGCCGCACACTCGGCCAGCGCCAGCGTCAGCGCCACGGAGTCGGCTCCGCCCGACACCGCCACCGCCACGCGCATTCCGGCGCGCAGCAGCCCCCAATCCAGTCCCAATCCCAGTCCCAAATTCACTCCCAAATTCAGCCTCAGCTCAGCTTTCATTCGAGTTCCTTCCGCCCCATTCCCGCCGTAGCCTCATGCTCGCACGACGGCTCACAGACGGCCAGAGGCAGCCAGAGCAGGGAAGCGCCAGGCATGCACCAATATCCAGCACCGAGATACAGTGCACCCGTTTGTCCGCCCGCGCGTCTGACTGGCCCATCCGTTCGCCGTTTGCCTGGAGCGTGTTTCATCCATCAACGAAAGCCTGAAGCCGCCCGGATCAGACCCGCGATCCAAGCGGGGCTGACGAACCGCGACGAAGCCACCGTGGTAGAGATGAAACACGATCGAGAAGCCGTCGAAGCGGCTCACGCGCTTCCGCCTGCGGGAGCTAGCTGCGCCAGAATCCCGGCATCCCGTCCCCGGAAATCGAGACTCCGGACGCTCAGTCCCGACGCCCCGTCAGCTCCACTCCGGAAACAGCGTTTGATGGAGATTCAGTGTGGCAATTGAGGCTATATCGGAACCATCCAGTTCAAAATCGAAGATATTCAGGTTTTCCATTCGGTGCCCGTGCTGTTGCGACCGCGGAATCGCCACGATGCCTCTCTGGTAATGCCATCGCAAGCTCACCTGGGCATTGGTCTTTCCGTATTTTTTCCCAATCGCAGCCAGCGTGCCGTTGGTAAAAAGTCCATGGCGGCCTTCCGCCAGCGGTGCCCACGCCTCCATCTGCACGCCATGCTGCTTCAGGTAGTCATACGCCCGGTCTTCCTGGAAAAACGCATGCGTCTCGATCTGATGGACGGCCGGTTTCACCTTGCTGTTGGCCATCAGCTCGTTCATCTGTTCATCCGTGGCGTTGCTCATGCCGATCGCCTTGATCCTGCCCGCGTGATACATCTCCTCCATCGCCTTCCACGAACCCTTCCAATCCCCGCCGGAAGGCCGATGAATCAGGTAGAGGTCCAGATAATCCGTCTTCAGCTTGTCCAGTGAACTCTGAAATCCCTTCTTCGCCTGTTCATACCCCATATCCGTCTTCCACAGTTTGGAGGTGAGAAAAAGCTCTTCGCGTCGGATGCCGCTCTGTCTGATTCCTTCGCCAACCGCCTCTTCGGAGTTGTAGATCATCGCCGTGTCAATCAAGCGATAGCCCAGCGCGATGGCATCGGCCACGCTGCCCGGGTCGCCTTTCAGCGTCATGGTCCCAAACCCCAGGCGCGGCATGCGCAGGCCGTTATTCAGCGTCACCGACGGAATCGAACCTGCTGCAACGCTCGCGCCAGGCGCGGCCAACGACCGCGCGCCGCCCAGTCCGAAGAGCAGGGTTGAGGCGGCCAACCCCGCGCTGGTTTGCAGAAATTCACGACGACTGGTTCCGTTGGTCTTGTGTTTCTCATTCATATCGGCAGCTCACTTGGATGGCACTGTGGCGATTCAGGCGTGCAGATGAGAAGCGCAGTCCCTCGGTCTCCATCGCTTCCACCCGAGGCTTCCGTCTCGCAAAGCCCGTCTTGCTAAGCCCGTCTCGCAACCAGCGTTGACGGCTCGTCCTCGACTATTTCGCGCCAACGCGCCGAGTGTCAAGCCGCGCCGTGCTTCCACAAACCGTTCTGCGCCAAAATCCACCCGCCATCTGGCACTCGCCCGTCACCGTCCCTCGCGTTGTATACTCCACTGGACATGAAGGTCTTCGTCATTCTGCCCGCCGCCGGCATCGGCACCCGCATGGCCGCCTCGCAGCCCAAGCAGTTTCTCGCGCTCGGCGGATTGCCCATCCTCATCCACTCGCTGCGCGCCTTCGCCGCTGTCCCGCGCGTCAGCGCGCTTTATGTCGCCGTCCGCGAGCAGGAGATCGCCCGCGTCCAGTCCCAGATTGCAGAGTTTCTGCCCAACGCATTCCAGTCTGGCCACTCACATCCCTCCATCCACGTCGTCTCCGGTGGAGATTCGCGCCAGGAGTCGGTCGCCAACGCGCTCGCCGCTCTGCCCGCCGCGCCGGACGATCTCGTCCTCGTCCACGATGCCGTCCGTCCGCTCATCGACGCGGCCACCATCGACCGCACCCTCGACGCCGTCCTCGAGCACGGCGCAGCCATCGTCGGCCTGCCCGCCATCGACACCGTCAAGCAGGTCGAGCGCACCGCGCACGGCGCTCTCATCGCCTCTACCATCCCTCGCGAATACGTCGTCCTCGCGCAGACGCCGCAGGGCTTTCGTTGTGACCTGCTCCGTCGAGCCTTTGCCGAAGCGGCCGCCGACGGCTTCCAGGGCACCGATGAGGCATCCCTCGTCGAACGCGCCGGTCATCCGGTCGCCGTCGTCCCCGGCTCCGCCGCCAATCTCAAGATCACGCAGCCCGGCGACCTCGCCCTGGCCGAGTTCTACCTCGCCCACCGCGCCTGAATCTGTGCGCCTGAATCCGCAAGTCGAAATCTGCTGACTGAACCTGCCGCGCCCGCGTCATTCCTGCCCGTCCGGGCCATTCCCCACAGCCGCATGCGCGTCGCTCTCTGCATCCAACCGCTTTCCGCGTTACGATTACATCCAGAGGCATTTCGCCCGCTCACCTTCGCCAAGGACACAATCATCGGTATGGACAACAGAATCGGATTCGGCTGGGACTCTCACGCATTCAAGCCCGGTGTGCCTTTGCGCATCGGCGGTCTCGCTCTCGACCATCCCGAGGGACTCGCCGGCCACTCCGACGGCGACGTCCTGCTCCACGCCCTCACCGATGCCTTGCTCGGAGCCGTCGCCGCTGGCGATATCGGCACCTTTTTCCCGCCCGGCGACGCACGCTGGAAGGACGCCGACTCCGCCATCTTTCTCAACCTCGCGCTGGAGGAGATTCAGCACGCCGGCTTCGGCATCGTCAACGTGGACATCACGCTCGTCCTCGCCGCGCCCAAAATCTCGCCCATCGCAGGTCAGATGCGCGAGCATGTCGCCGAACTGCTTGGCGTGGAGCTGAACCAGGTCAGCATCAAGGCCAAAACTCCCGAAGGCATGAACCTCGACCACGTCGCCCAGTGCCACGCCGTCGCTCTTCTGGAGCGCGTCCGCGACCCCGAAGACCAGCGCAGCATGTCCGCCGTCATCCAAAGCCAGCGCGAGCTGGAGGATGTCGTCGAAGACCTGCTCTCCTCGGTCCACGGCGTCCCCAAGCGCACCCGCCTCGCACCCGCCTTCGGCATCGACGACATCACGTAGGATTGTTGCCGAGTGGTACAGCAAAAGAAGGTTTGCTGTGGAAAGAATGAAAAAAGTCGTATACTGAACCCGGGGTGATCGAATGAAAAGCGAACAGGAAATCAATGTACGTACCCACGATTCGGTTGCCACTCTCGTTCGCTATGTTCGGAACGGTGATCTTGCGAAAACGTTGAATACGCTTCGCACTGTTCCCGGCGCGCCCAACCCATTCGTGCCGCAGCAGGTCCGTCAGGATCAGTCTCCGACCGGCAACAAGTTGAACGACCAACGGTAAAACACCTGTCAATAAAGAGTGATTCGGGGGTGGATCGTTGAGTTTCGACCTTTCGACAATCCTCATCATTCTCGTCGTTGTTGTTCCGGGACTCTTCGCGCAGCGAACACGAAGCCAGATCACTCCTCGATCATTTGCCCCGCAGGGAGCCAGTGCGGAGTTAGCCGAGCTTGTCGCTCTTGGCATTGCGACGCACGCCATCCTTGTCTCTCTGGCTTCCTTGCTTGCTGTCGTCATCGGTATGCGTTTCCATGGCAGTGCAGACTTCTATTTTGCTCTCCTGGATCGCCTGATCGCTGAGCACGAGTGGCGGCAGCACCTGACTGAAGCCGGGTTTGCATTGTTCGCCTACATTTTTCTGGCTTATTTTGTCAGTTACTGGCTTGGATTCCTGTACGGAATACTCGGATCAAGCCGTTACATAAGGACAAACCTTTTTTCGCGCGTCGGCTGGCTGCTGCGCCTGTTTGGAATATCGGATATCCTCGGCGAGAGCCCGATCATCTATGAGTTGCTCAATCCGGAGATCATCAAAGGAACGCCTAACTCCGTCTTTGTCGAAATCGAATTACGCGACGAGCAAGGCTTCTACTCCGGTCAGGTCAGCCAGTACGCCATCGTGAAAGACGAAGAACCGCACAAGCCGATTGTCCTCATCGATGTCTGGTTCAAGCTGACCCGTGAGGAGACATACAAAGAAATCACTGAAACCGGCGTCAGTCTCATGCTGGACCTTGCGGATGCTTTGACGGTTTCCGTCCGCCAAATCGAAGCCTGAATCGGTGCTCTCAGGCTGCCAAATCTTCCTCGATGCTTCGGAACCCAGTCTGTTCTCGCCGCAATTCCCCATTGCGCCGCGTCCGCTTTTGTCGTACCGTTGCACCATCCCGCTCACCGAGGTGCAAGCGCCCATGTATCCGTCGGACCCCGCCACAGCTCACGCTCTCCACGCCTTTTTCGCCGTGCTGCCGTTCATCATTCTCATCGGCGTCACGATCGTTCTGGTGCCCACCTGGCTCATCTGCAAAAAAGCAGGTTTCAGCCCCTGGCTTGCGCTGCTCATGCTCGTGCCGCTCGGCAACCTCATCCTGCTTTACATCCTGGCCTTCGCCGACTGGCGCGTCGTCCCCATCGACCAGCTTGGATACCCGCCGTATCCGCCTCCGTATCCCCCGCAATATCCGCCTCAATATCCGCCCCAGACATAATCCGTCTCGTGCCATCCCCAACTCGCTCCAACCGCTGCGAATGCTAGCATGAAGAAGGCTCCCGCGCGCGGGCTGCGTCCGGAAAGCGATCATTCCTTCATGTCTCAAATCACAGATTCTTCTGCGCCTGTTCGTGTCCGCATCGCGCCTTCGCCCACCGGCGACCCGCACGTCGGCACCGCCTACATCGGCCTCATCAACTACCTTTACGCCCGCCAGCGCAACGGCCAGTTTGTTCTCCGCATCGAGGACACCGACCGCACCCGCTTCGTTTCCACCAGCGAGCAGATGATCTTCGACTCCCTGCGCTGGCTCGGCCTCAATTGGCACGAGGGTCCGGACGTCGGTGGCCCATACGGCCCTTATCGCCAGTCCGAGCGCACCGAAATCTATCGCGCCCACGCCGACCAGCTTCTCGCCTCCGGCCACGCCTACCGCTGCTTCTGCACCGCCGACAAGCTCGAAGCCGATCGTCGCCAGCAGATCGCCGCCAAGCTGCCGCCGCGTTATCCCGGCACCTGCCGCGCGCTCACTCCGGAGCAGATCGCCGCTCATCTCGCCGCCGGAACTCCCTCCGTTGTCCGCATGCGCGTCCCGCTCGAAGGCTCCACCACCTTCACCGACGAGCTGCGCGGAGCCATCACCTTTGACCACCACAACGTGGACGATCAGGTCCTGCTGAAATCCGACGGCTACCCCACCTATCATCTGGCCAACGTCGTCGATGACCACCTCATGCAGATCACCGACGTCATCCGCGCCGAGGAGTGGATATCTTCCACGCCCAAGCACGTCCTGCTCTACCAGTCCTTCGGCTGGCCGCTTCCGCGCTTCTGGCACATGCCTCTCCTGCGCAATCAGGACAAATCCAAAATCTCCAAGCGCAAGAATCCCGTCTCGCTCATCTACTACCGCGAAGCCGGCTACCTTCCCCAGGCCGTCCTCAACTTCCTCGGCCTCCTCGGCGGCGGAATGCCCGCCGACTTCAACAACGGCACGGAAAAATTCACACTCGACGAGATGGCCGCGAACTTCCGCCATGAAAACATCCGCACCGGCGGTCCCGTCTTCGACCTCACCAAACTCAAGTGGCTCAACGGCGAATACATCCGTGCGCTCGCGCCCGACGACTTCTACGCCGCGCTCCGCTCCAACATCCTCGCCGACAGCTACCTCCGCCCCATCGCCGCGCTCATCCAGACGCGCATCGAGCTGCTCAGCCAGTTCGGCGACCTCACCGGCTTCCTGCTCAACGACAACACCCACCCGCCGGAGTCCGTCTACCTGCCCAAAAATCGGAGCAGGGAAGAGACGCTTGCCTTTGTCGCCGATCAGCTTGCCGCGTTGGAGGCCGCAGACTGGCAGCACGAAGCCATCGAGTCCGCGCTCAAGCTGCTCAGCAGCGAAAAACAGTGGTCTGTCAAGGAAAACTTCATGCTCCTGCGCGCCATCCTCACCGGCAGCACGATGAGTCCGCCGCTGGTCGAGAGCATGATCCTCTTCGGCAAGGCTCGCTCCATCGACCGCCTGCGCCGCTTCCTTGAAGCCGAGAAAAAGCGTCCCGCGCAGAAAGCATAAAGCATTTTCCGGAAAAGGTGTAAACCAAAACCATTCTGCGGATTGGATTTTTCCTCAAGAAAAATCCACCCTCACGAACTTCGGAAAGTTGATAGTATTCCGGAAAATGCCTTAGCCCAAGGCAATCCGCAGACGCGCCGTTCACTCATCGCAGTGGACGTCTCACCGCGTCCGCCGCACCATCCACGCGCTGGCCACCGGCTGCATGCCGATCTTCCCGTAGTAGCCTTCGGCAGCCGGCGCCGCCGTCAGGATCAGCGTCGTCTCCGCCACCCCTGCCAGCCGATGCGTCTCCGCCACCAGCATCCTGCCAATGCCCCGGTGCTGATACGCCACATCCACGGCCAGGTCCGAGAGATAACAGCAATACGCATAATCCGTCACGGCCCGCGAAACGCCCACCAGTCTCGCTCCATCCCGCGCTGTCACAATCAGGTCCGCCTCGCGCAACATCCGCTCCAGCCGCTCCGGCTCGTCCACCGGCCGCCGCTGGCCCAGTGTCGAGGCCACCAGCACCGCGCGAAACTCCTCCATCGTCAGCTTCGGCTCACAGGCAATCCGAATCGCGCTCTCGTCCATCCCTCACCGTCCCATTCGCAGCAGAGCATCCCGCTCCATCACCATGCCGTTCACCACCAGCGTCCGAAACTGCCGCAGGTTCCACACGCTCGTCGTCGGGTCCGCATCCAGCACCAGAATATCCGCGCGTCGTCCCGGTTCAATCGCTCCCAGTTCCGTCCAGTGCATCTGCTCGGCATAGTTGCTCGTCGCCGCCGCCAGCGCCTCGCGCGGAGACAATCCAAGCCGCGTCAGCATCTCCAGCTCCACCTGGACCGAGATGCCCGGCAACGCGCCCATCTCTGCCGCACCGCTGCCTGCCAGATAGTGCGGATAGGCTTCAAAGATCGCCTGGTTGATCGCCCACAGCCGCTCGGCCTGCTGGTTGGCGCGCTTGCCCAGTCCGGCTTCCAGCCATCGCTGCGTCATCTGCGGCAGCTTCCGTTCCCAGTTTGGCAGAGGATAGATCATCTCGCCCGTCGTGCGGTCCGTCACTCCGTCCGCCAGGTGAGGATTCAGCAGCCGCGCCGCCGGCTCCGCCCACAGATTCCGATGGTCCGGCAGCCGCAGAAAATACTCGCTCAGGGTCGGCATCAGTGCCGTTCTGTGCGCCGCCAGGAAGCGCGCATATACGTGCAAGTGTTCATCCATCGGCGGCAGGTGCTCGGCATATCCATACGCGGTTCGCGAGGCCGCATCGTAGGCGTCGTCGGCCAGCGGTCGTTGCAGCTCATCCGGCACCACGCCAATCTCATATCGACCCATGTGCAACAGTGCGTCCACGCCGCCACTCACGCCCAGCCGCACCGGCGTCGCCGCAAAGACGCCATAGGTCGCCAGTCCCAGCCCGCGCGCGTGCTCCAGAATCCACTGGCTGTTGGCGGCTGAAACCGCCGGCCCGATCAGCACCGCGCGCACGCCCATCTGCTGCAGCGCCGTCAGCTCCAGTGCCGTCTGCGCCGGTGTCAGCTCCGCCGGATGCACCCCCGTCACCGCCAGAGTCTGCCTCCACCCCGGCAGCGCGCGCAACGGGCTGTCGTTGTCCGTTGTTCCCACCGTCGCAATCCGGTAAACCTGCGGCCCCGGTGCCGGATGCAGATCCGGTGGCCCGTCGTTGCCGCCCGTCCGCGCCACCACCGTGGTCACGCCCATATAAAGATTGGCCTGCGCCTCGCCCTGGCTGCTCATCGCGGCGTAGCCATCCACCAGGCCAGGAACCAGATACTTCCCCGTGCAGTCGATCACCGTCGCGCCCTTGGGAATCGTCAGCGCCGCGCGCGGTCCCACCGCCGTAATCCGTCCCTCGCGGATAAAAACGACCGCATCCTGCAGATCGTTGGCCGAGTGGCCCCAGTTGCTCACATCGATGATCGTTCCACCGGACAAAACCAGGAGTGGTGCCGATTGCGCCTGCGCGCCTCGGGCAGCCATTGCAACAGGCGCGGATAGGATCGCCAGCAGCCAGACCGCCGCCATCAGCCACGCAGTCGGATCGTGCGCCATCCAGCGCCATCCAGCGCCAGAACGGCCGCTTCTGTCCTTCTGCGTTCGGAACAGCGGATGATTCACCCTGCAATCCTGTGCCGGGCATGCTCGGGCCACGCTTCGCTTCCGCGCTTTGACAGCTTCGACGCCAACAGTGGCCTCACGCGTTCCAGCGTTCCTTCCACGGTCAGCCCATATTTCTGGCGCAGTGAGTCCACCTTGCCGTGTTCGATGAACTGATCCGGCCAGCCCACACGCACCACCGGTACGCTCAGCTTCAACCCATCCTGTTCCAACTCGTCCAGAGCCTCCAGCACCGCCGCGCCAAAGCCGCCCATCAACACGTGATCTTCCATCGTCACCAGGATCGCTTCCTGCTCGGCATACGTCCGCAGTGTTTCCTTGTCCAGCGGCTTCACAAACCGCGCGTTTACCACCGCCGTCGCATATCCCTCGGCTTCCAGTTGCGTCGCCACTTCCTCGGCCATCGGTACCATCGGACCCAGCGCAAAAATGGCCACATCCGTCCGGTGTGGGTCGCCTGCGCAGATCACCTCAGATTTGCCGACCGTCAAAGCTTCCGGCTTTGCCTTGCGAGCCACGCCTGTCACCACGCCGCGCGGATACCGAATCGCGCTTGGCCCATCCAGCGTCAAGGCCGTCTTCATCATGTCCGCAAGCTCGTTTTCATCCTTCGGAGCCATCACCACCATCTCCGGAATGCCCCGCAGATACGCAATATCGAACAGTCCGTGATGCGTCGGTCCATCATCGCCCGACAACCCGGCCCGATCCATGCAGAAGACCACCGGCAGCTTCTGCAGACACACATCATGCACAATCGGGTCAAACGCCCGCTGCAGAAACGTCGAGTAGATCGCGCACACCGGCTTCATCCCCTGTGTCGCCAGCCCCGCGGCAAAGATCACCGCATGCTCCTCGGCGATTCCCACGTCAAAGTACCGCGTCGGGTGGTGCGGACGAAACAGGTCCAGCGCCGTCCCGTTCGGCATCGCCGCCGTAATCGCCACCACGCGCTTGTCTTCGTTCGCCAGCTCCACCAGCGTCTGCGCAAAGACCTCCGAATACGTCATCAGCCCTGCCGGCTTCGTCTCGCCCGTCTCCGGGTCGTACGGTCCCAGCCCGTGAAACTTCTTCTGCTTGTCCAGCGCCGGCTGATATCCCTTGCCCTTCTGCGTCAGCACGTGCAGCAGCACCGGCTTGTCCTCGCGCTTCAGAAACTCCAGCGTCTCAATCAGCAGCGGTATATTATGCCCATCGATCGGCCCATAGTAGGTCAGCCCAAACTCCTCAAAGATCATCGAAGGCCACAGCAATCCCTTCGCTGCTTCCTCGGCCTTGCGCGCCACATTGCGCACCGTCTTGCCGCCCAGCCGTTGCAGCAGTTTCGCCGCCGAGTCGTGCAGGTGCTTGTAGTGCTCGTTGGTCACAATCCGGTGAAAATAGTTCGCAATCGCGCCCACATTCCGGTCAATCGACCACTCGTTGTCGTTCAGGATCACGATCATCCGCCGCGTCTGCGCGGCAATGTTGTTCAGAGCCTCATAGGAAATGCCGTTGGTGAACGCCGCATCTCCGGCTACCGCGATCACGTGGTTCTGTCCGCCTTGCAGGTCGCGCGCCACGGCCATTCCCAGCGCAGCGGAGAGTGCCGTTCCCGCATGGCCCGCGCCAAAGGCATCGTGCGCGCTCTCCGTCCGCAGCATGAATCCATTCAGTCCGCCCTCCTGCCGGATCGTCGGAAACTGTTCCCGTCGCCCCGTCAGCAGCTTGTGAACATACGCCTGATGGCTCACATCCATCGTGATCTTGTCGGTCGGCGTCTCAAACACCCGATGCAACGCGATCGTCAGCTCCACCACGCCCAGATTCGGTCCAAGATGGCCGCCCGTCCGCGACAGGTTCTGAATCAGGTACGCGCGAATCTCCGCCGCCAGAGTCTCAAGCTCGGCCATCTTCAGCCGCTTCAGATCCTCGGACGAGTTGATTGTTTCCAGGGTGCTTGCCATGCTTGCTTATCCCACTTCTTTGCTTTCGGACTGCTTCGCGCGATCAAATTCTCTGCCAACC
>JAJZFR010000374.1 GCA_021805265.1 Acidobacteriota bacterium
CAGGCCAATCAGCTTGAAATCGCGCAAAGCCTGCTCGAGCGGACGGTGCGCCTGCAAAGCCAGGCAGGCAAGCAGCCACCCATCGCTCAGCAGACGCAGCTTGCGGGCATCTATCTGCAACGCGGCAATGACCAGCAGGCCTTCGCGCTCTATCGCCAGATATTAATGGCAAATCCGAACAGCACGGATGCCTGGCAGGGGCTGATCGGAACGCTTCAGAGCACGAACCACAATGCGGAAGCGTTGCAGCAGATTCAACTGATCCCGACAGCGGTGCGCCAGCGGCTGGAACAGAACGTGCAATTTGTGCAGTCGGAGGCCAGCCTGTACGCAGCAGCGGGCGAAACTGCGCAGGCTACGGCCTACTTCAATCGGGTACGGGCGTATTACCAGGGGCGTCACCTGCCGCTGCCCGCCGCTGCCGCGATCCAGAACGCGTATCTGCTTTTCAATGCGAAAAACGACCGGGCGCTGTATCCGGAACTGATGCAGTTAGGCTCCCGCCAGGACCTGACGCTGAACCAGCGGAAGACCGTGCAGGGCCTGTGGGCCAACTGGGCGGCTCGCCGCGCCGCCGCCGACGCGGCCAAAGGGGATATGCGAGGGGCAACGGACCTGCTGGATGCGACGGCGCAGGCCTTTCCCAACAATCCCGACGTGCTGAAGACCGTGGCCGGTGGCTACGTGACGGCGGGGCATACCAAGGAAGCACTGTCTCTGTTCAAGAGCCTGGGGATGGAGAACGCGACGGCGGGCGATTATCAGGCAGCGACAGGTGCCGCGCTGGCGGCCAACGATCGCGCACAGGCGGAGACCTGGCTGCGGGAAGCACTGGATCGCTATCCTCACGACCCCGGAATTTTGAGCGCGGCGGCGCGCTTTGAACAGGCGCGCGGCGACAATGCCCGCGCCGCCGATTACTGGCGAGCTTCGATCCAGGCGATGGCCCCGGTAACCCCCACCGATACTCTGGCGCATCAACTCGACCAACCCGAGCAAAGCAACAGGGAGTGGAAGGCGACCACCCCCCGCCAGTTGGCCTCGCTGCTCGCCCCCGGCAATCCGGCGGACCAGCCATTTCAAAACACGATCGAGCTGCCGCCCTTGCCCAGCTACGGCCACGATCCCTACGACGGGTCGGCTCCTGTATCGATGTCGCGCAGAAACTCCGGAGCTGTCTCGCAAACCGGCCAGGCGGTGATGCCCGCGATGCCACTGACGAGCGTCGAGCAGACTCCGACTGAGGACTTTCCGTCGCAGAGAATCGCTCCCGCGCTCCCTGAGACTGGGGCGGATGCGAACTCGAGCGCGATGGGCCAGACGGGCGTGGGGAATACCGGCATAATTGACGGCGGCGTAATCGACGGAACAAACCCCGGAGCCGGTGTCAGCCCCGTCGCAAGCGCGCCCGCGTCAGGGCCCGCATCAGGGACGGCATCAGGGCCCGCGTCAGGGACGGCGCGGCGGCGTAGTTCGAGGAAAAAAAGCTCCGCAAGCCTGCCTGATCCGGCCACGTCCGGCTATCAGGGACAGATGCAGCTTCCGCCGGGCGGCGCGCCGGTGACCAGCGCCCTGCCGGAGGGAACGGCCGCTGGTGGAAACGGCAGCCAGCAGAACAGCCCGCAGCAATCGCCCTACATTCCGCCGAGCGAAGCACCGGGAGCGACGAGTCCGGACAGCTATCCAGGCACCAACCCGGCCGCCAACCCGGATACGGATCCCGATGCCCAGCCAGCGACGAAGCCTGACCCCTACCAGGCTTCCCCGCTGTTGACCGAGCCGCAGGCAGGCCTGCGCGACCAGCGGATGATTCCCGGCGAGGGCCTGCGCATTACGGCGCAGCCAATGGGCGCACTGGCCGCGCGCGCTCAGGCGATGATGGCCGATCAGACCGATGGTCAGCTTACCGAAGGGCTGGCCATTCAGTACGCTCCCAACGCAGTGAATCAGGCTGGGGCTTACGCCTCGACCGAAGGCGGACAATCGCCGGATGCGGCACAGCTCGAATACCGATCCGCGCAATATACCCCCTCGGCCCAGGACGCGGCGGCGGCGGCTTACTCGGCGAAGAAGCATCAGTCGATTCAGCAGACGATTCAGCAGGTGATTCATCCCGCTACACAGGCCGCTCCAGTCCAACAGCCGACAGTTCCCTACCGTCCGCAGCGCCGAAGGCGAAGGACGACCACCGTGGCGGCCCCGCCGGCAGCCGTGGTTCCAGACACCACGCCCCAAACCGAGCCATTGCCTGCGCCCGACCAGAACCCTCCGCCGACCGAGTACCAGGCTCCCACCGGCCTGACGGACCAGCAGTTGCAGGAGCGCAATCTGCCGCCGCTGCGCGGATCGTGGGTGAAGGTCCGCCGCGCGCCGCGTGTGCTCAGCCCGCGCGAGGAGGCGGAGATGCAACTGCGCTCGATCGAGGGCGGCTACAGCGGCTGGCTGGGCGGAACCGGCGTCATCAACTACCGCACCGGGCAGCCGGGGTTTGACGCGATGACCGCGCTGGACGCGCCGTTCGAGATTTCCACCCCGCTGGGCCAGGCGGCGCGCTTCACCCTGATCGGGACGCCGGTCTTTCTCGACTCCGGCCAGGCGACCGGCAACAGCGTCACCCAGTTGAGCACGCTGAACGGGGTTGCCATCGGCCTTGTGCCGCAACCCCTTGGCACAGTGCTGGCAACCAACACCTCGGTGCCCAACCAGCAGAATGCCGTCGGGGTGGGTGGCGAGGCTCAACTGGCCTTTTCGACCTTTGCCGTGGCTGCGGGTTACACGCCCTACGGTTTCCCCGTTTCGAACATCACCGGCAGGCTTTTCTGGCGGCCACGCAACGGGCCGTTCAACTTCAATTTTTCGCGCGACTCGATCAAGGACTCGCAGCTCTCCTATGCCGGGATGCGCGACCCCGGCTCGGCCACGCAGCTCTTTCCCGGCAATGTCTGGGGCGGGGTAATCGCCAACCAGGGCACACTGCAATATGCGCGCGGCGATCTGGTATCGGGCTTCTACGCCGGTCTGGGCGGCCAATACATCACCGGCCATCACGTGGAGACCAACCATCGCATCGACGGGTCACTGGGAGCCTACTGGCGCGTCTGGCTGTCGCCCGAGTATGGCAGCCTGAACGTCGGCGCCAACTTCTTCGCCATGGGTTACGCCAACAACGAGCTTGGCTACACCTATGGGCTGGGCGGCTACTTCAGCCCGCAGGCGTATTTCCTGGCCAACATTCCGCTCACATTCACCGGCCACTACGGAACGCGCTGGCACTACACGGTTCTCGGCAGCCTGGGCATTCAGGCCTTCAACGACAATCAGGCCCCGCTCTTCCCGCTGGATAAATCGCTGGAAGTCGGCTCGACAGTGCTGGTTGGAACCGCGCCGGTGGGCAACCTGGCGATTCCGGCGCTGACCAGCGTGGGACCGAACTACGACCTGATCGGCCAGGCGGCGTACCAGATCAGCGACCACTGGTTTGTGGGCGGCTTCCTGACCGGCAACAACTCCCGCAACTACACCTCGCTGTCGGCGGGCTTCAGCGTCCACTACATGTTCCGCTCGCAGCCCTCGACCGTGGCCGGACCAACGGGCCTCTTCCCGTTCGACGATCAGCACGCGCTGCGACCGGTGCTGGTGCCGTGAGCGGGCTGGCACCACTCGCATCACCCGCTCGCCCGCAGGATTATTCTTGCCGTGCATGGCCCCTATTTACAGGGATCCGCTTGCGAAGCAGGTACCGTAAATTCCGTGAGCGCCTCTTGTAACTTGCTATATTGTGGGCTGGTCCTGAGCAAAAAGAGACTGTATACGGGGGAGCCTTTGAGCGCTCCAAGGTCCTTGTATTGGCCAATGATCCGAGGATAGGTGCAGAGGTCGGCGTAGGATGCCGTTTCGCTCGCTTTGCGCACATACACATCGGGGTATCCGAAATCGGACGAGAGATAGTTTTCCAGCAGCGCGCCATAGTTCGGCCTATCATGATTGAGCGCTACGAAGGTGTTATTCAGTCCTACGAGATCGAGAAAAGTACCATCCTCGTAATACGCGAGCATGCCTGCTTCGGTAGAGGCAATCCTGACGCCGGGAAATAGGTGAAGCCTTTTTCCGACAGGTTCCACGGCCAGGTGATCGCCGTGGAGTTCGATAACGGCCGCCTTCAATTGAGAGGCCGCCCCAAAGCTGGCGAGGATCACAACTCCGCAGAGTCCGGCAAGGGCGATCCTTTGGTTGCGTGTCGGGCGTTCCGACGTCTCCACGAGAAGGCTGATGGCCACGGTTCCCACGCAAATGAGAGGGACAAAAAGCGGAGCCTGATAGCGCATTTCAAAGTTCATCACAGGTACCACGGTGAACAGGTACAGGTAAAAAACGACGGCGCCGTAAAGAATAGAAAGTGCGCGCGGCGGGAGCCGAAGGCCACGAACGACGACGAGCAGGATGAAGCCAAGCCAGATGGAAACGGCAGAGAAAAAGCCAAGTTGAAAGCTGAGCACCCAGGGAATGATCTTCTGAAGCATCCCATGGGTGTGGAGCAATTCGTTGAGCGACACCTTGATGTAAAAAGGGAGCGGAAGCGCGGTTGTGAAGTAAGAACGCATGACTGCCGTTTCGATACCGACAAATCCGACTGCGGCGATGGCCGCTGTAGCAACCCAGCCGATCTTGCGGGTGTCGAGAAAGATCGTCGCGCACAGAACGGTAAGGGTGAAAGCTGGAGCGTCCGGCCGAATGAGGAACACCACGCCGGATGCGAGCGCCGTGATAGCCACTGCTTTGACGAGACTGGATGTGGGCAGGATCGTGGCAAGGTAGACGGTAAGCGTGAATGCCAAGAAGGCGAGAATTGTTTCGAGGCCGTTGGCCGAGTGGCGCTGGAAGATGGGCGTCAGCGCGAGTGCAAAGGCGCCGACGAGGGCGAGATAGCTCTTGCCGAGAGGCAGGAGCCGGATAAGCGTGGCATAGAGAAACAGGATGGTAATCGCGCCAAAGACAATACCGAGATAGCCCGAGAGAATAGCAGGATCCTTGCCAGTGATCCGCACGGCAAGTCCGATGATTGTGGACCAGGCCAGGCCCGTCATTCCCTGGTCATGAGGCAGTCCTACATTCCAGCTCAACCCGTGCCCGGTTGCAAAATGAGATGCGTACCGGAAAACGATATAGCTGTCTTCGACCGTACTTGGAAATTGAAAATAGAACCTGACAAAGAACGCATAGATGAAGATGGAGAGGGTCAGACCCAAGGCGTGTATGAGGGTTTGATGCTTCGGGACTGGAGCATGTATGTGTTCCGGGGATTGACGTACAGGCATCGGCTTCAAAAGTTCTCTCCTCATCTTCCATGTTTTCAACAGATATGGATTGCTGCTTGATCCATGGTTTGATGGTTCTTCATGTAATGCATACGGGATGGAAAGAAAAAAGTGGGTAGTAGCTGTAACCAAGGTTAATTCATCCTGACGTGGCCATGGTGAAGAAATTCACCGCCAGCGAGGGACGGGACCGTCCGTTGCAATCGGGGAGCAGAATTGTGGAGCGGAAATCCTCGCCGTTCGCCTACAATGAGCCAAAGCCTGGGATCCCACCCGCTGGAGACGAC
>JAJZFR010000420.1 GCA_021805265.1 Acidobacteriota bacterium
TCGCGACCAATGTAGTCGCCACGCTCGATGCGATTGAGATCACGGAGCGCGAGCGCTGCATCAGCTATCTGCCGCTGCCACACATCTTCGAGCGGATGCTGGACTACCTGATGTTCCACTGCGGCGCGCAGATTGCGTACTGCTCTCAGATGGAACGGCTGCCGCAGATCATGAAGGAGATTCACCCGACGGCGTTTGTCGCCGTGCCGCGCGTCTACGAAAAGATTCGCCAGGGCGTGGAGCAGAAGTCCTCCGCATCGCCGGTGAAGAAACGCATCTTCGAGTGGGCGCTCGGCGTGGGTGCCAAGCATCGCGATGTCGTGCTGGCAGGGCGCAGGCCGACAGCCTTGAGCTGGCGCGTGGCCGACAAACTGGTCTACAGCAAAGTGAAGGAGGCCTTCGGCGGATGCGTTCATACGTTCATCTCTGGCGGTGCACCGCTCGGCACCGATACCGGGTACTGGTTTGCCGCGATGGGTATTGCCATCTGCGAAGGCTACGGGCTGACCGAGACTTCTCCTGTGCTTTCCATCAACGCGCGAGATGCGCTGCGCATGGGATCAGTTGGCAAAGCGCTGCGGAATATCGAGTGCCGCCTGGCCGAGGACGGCGAGTTGCTGGTGCGCGGACCGTCCATCTTCCAGGGCTATTGGAAAAAGGAAACAGCGACACGCGAGTGCATCGACGCGGAGGGATGGTTCTCGACCGGCGACATCGCGCAGATCTATGGGGATGGATTCCTTTTCATCACCGATCGCAAGAAGGAATTGCTCAAGACTTCCGGCGGCAAGCTGATTGCTCCGCAGCCGATCGAGAACCGGCTCAAGGCGGATCTGCTGGTGGGCAATGTTGCTGTCGTCGGCGACAAACACAAGTTTCTCGCCGCCCTGATCAGCCCCAACTTCGCCGCGCTCGAAGCCTGGGCAGCCCAACACGGAATCTTTGCGGCGAGCCGCGGGGAACTGGTTGCCAACGCGCGCGTCATCGGTCATTATGCTGAGATCGTGGCGCAGGCGAATGCGAAGCTCGCCAGCTTTGAATCCATCAAACGGTTTCTTGTCGTCGCCGAGGAGTGGACGCTCGAAGGCGGCGAGTTGACGCCCAGCATGAAGCTGAAACGGCGCGTCATTACAACGAACTACGCGGAGCCGATTGCGAGTCTTTACGCCGACGAGGCCACTTCCCACGGCGGATAGGCTTGCCGATGTGGCGCCACAGCGTGCTGCCGCAGGTCCGGAACCGCTGAAGTGCCCGAAAAAACGGCCCGCCCCACGCTCCGATCCTCCCCAGCGAACAGAACGCCACCACTGCGGGAAATTCGTCGTCAGGGAGGCTGTTATCCTGAAGGGTCGAAACGATTGCAAGACAAAGGAAAAAGCATGGCGGCATTACTGGAAGCAATCGAAGTGAAACGAAAGATGGTCTTCGAGCATGAGGGCGTTCCCTTCGCCTGTCTCGACGCCGAGGTATCCACGCCGACCGCGCGCGGCGGACAGACGCTGGTACGGCTCAAGATGCGCAATCTGTTGACGCGCGCGGTCTTTGACAAGACCTTCAAGGCGGGCGAGCGGTTCAAGGAACCGGACCTGGTTACCGTCGATGCGTCGTATCTTTACAGCGACGGCGACGGCTCCTATTTTCTCGATCAGGAGAGCTATGAAACGCTGCAACTCTCGCCGGATATGGTGGGCGACGCACTGGAGTTTCTGCTCGAAGGAATGATGATCCGGCTCGATAAATTCAACGGCAACCCGATTGGCCTCGAGCTGCCGCAGCAGGTCGAGTTGACCGTCGAATACACCGAGCCGGGTGTGCGCGGCGACACCGCCAGCGGCGCGGTGACCAAGCTCGCAAAGCTCGAAACCGGCCTCGAAATCCGCGTGCCGTTTTTCATCAAGACCGGGGAAAAGATCAAGGTGTATACCGAGACGCGGGAGTTTGCCGGGCGAGCATAAACGCGTCCGGTAAACTGGTGCGAACCGGATTCTCTGTGCGGTGAAGTTCCTTATGCCAGCAGAAAAATTAAAGGAGAGTAGAGAACATGCGAGTAGCTTTGTTGACCGGCGGCGGCGACTGCCCCGGACTGAATGCCGTCATCTATGCGGCAGTGCGCAAGGGAATCAACACCTATGGCGATGAGTTTGTCGGCTTCCTGAACGGCTGGCGCGGTGTGCTGGATAACAACTGGATTCCGCTGACGCTCGAAAAAGTGGACGGCATCCAGTTGCAGGGCGGCACCATTCTTCACTCCTCGCGCACCAATGTGAAGAAGATTCCCGGCGGCATCGACCAGGTGAAGGAAGTGTTGAAGGCCAACAAGATCGACGCGCTCATCGCCCTCGGCGGAGACGACACCCAGTCGGTGACCCTCGCCCTGACCGAGGCGGGAATCCCCGGCGTCGGTGTGCCCAAGACCATCGACAACGACATCAACGGAACCGACGCCACCTTTGGCTACGACACCGCGGTCTCCATTGCGACCGAAGCCGTTGACCGCATTCGCACCACGGCTGACTCGCACAACCGCGTGGTGGTGATCGAAGTGATGGGCCGCGACGCCGGCTGGATCGCCTATGCAGCGGGCGTGGCGGGCGGCGCGGACGTGGTGCTGGTGCCGGAGAAAGAAATCGACATCGACCACGTGACGAAGCTGCTCAAGTACAACTACGACCGCGGCAAACACTACGGTCTGGTCGTCGTCGCCGAGGGTTGCCATCTTCCGGCTGTCGGTCAGGTGCTCGGCTCCGGCGAAGTAGACTCCTTCGGTCATGCGCGCCTGTCAGGCATCGGCGAAGCCCTCGCCAAACTCATCGAAGAGAAGACCGGCTTCGAGACCCGCTCGGTCAACCTGGGCCACACTCAGCGCGGCGGCTCGCCCACGGCCTATGATCGCGTCCTCGGCCAGCGTTACGGCCTCCACGCCATCGATATGGTCCACCAGCAGAAGTGGGGCCGCATCGCCGTGCTCAAAGGCACCGACATCACCGACATCACCATCAAGGAAGCCGTGGCCACCAATCGCCGCCTCGACCAGCGCTTCTTTGACGTGATCCGCGATCTCGAAGCCAAGGTTTAGCTTCTGCTTCAACAAAGCCCACGCGCCCCGGCCGGATTCCCTCCGCCGGGGTGCATGTGGTTCGCACCATAACCGGCAACCCCAAAGGATTGCGCACGGCTTCATGCCTGCCGCAATCCAAGGTAGACGCCTGCCACGCCCTCGCGCGACTTGCAGCGCAGCTTCGACTCTGTCCGTACAATTCCCGGAAAAACCCTTGAATATCCCCGCGATTCCGGCTATACACAGGAATATACGGTGTTGGTCGAGTGCCGCCTGCGAAGAAGTTGCCGGGGCTGGCTGGGGGAGTCGTTATGCGCACTGCTGAAAAAAGAAACCTGCTCGTTCCCGAGATTCGCGAGGTCATGGACATTCGCCAAGCCTCGGACTATCTCGGCATCTCGCCGGATACGCTCTACAAATACGCCTCGGAGGGCTTTATCCCGGCCTTCAAGCTGGGCAATCGCTGGCGTTTCAAGCGGTCGCGGATGGATGAATGGATGGATCGCCAATCGGACAGGCAGGCTGGCAGTCTGGCAGACACGCCGACAATGGACGCGAGCGGTAAAAAGCCCGTCAAAGCCGCTCTGTAAATTCGGCGATCCAACTCCTCACCGTGGGCAGCTTCAGTTCAATTACGAGACAGCGCTCTCTGCCTGGTTCACGCTGCTCGATATTTTTCCGCTTCGAACCATCAGCGTGATCGCTGCCGCTAACCACCACAGCGCCTGGACTCCGGCGACTGCCGTCACTGGCCCCGGCAACGTAAGCCGGAGCATGAATATCGCGCCCAGCGCCGCAAAGGTGATTGCCAGCCCGAGCGCCAGATAGCCGAAAATCCTGGGCAGAATCCTCGAGTTGAGAAGAACAATGCCCAGGGGCAGGAACAGGCCGGGAGCCGCCACGATGAAGTAAAGGTGCTGCACCGCGAAGATCAGCCTCAGACTCACCAGCGGCATCATGGGCGGGTCCGTGGTCATCGCGCTGATGTAGAAGGTGATCTCGATAAGACTCACGGTCATCAGGATGCTGGCGCCAAGCAGGGTCATCCAGCCGGAAAGCCGCTGCGTTGCTCCAGCCAGATGAACCAGAGCAAGGGCAAAAAGCACGATCAGCACTGGCCCAACCGCCTGCAACCACGCTCCCCAAAGTATCGCCGCATAATGCTGCTGGCCGAACTTGACCAGGTCTGCAATGGTTATGCCCGGCGGCGGAGCGCTGTTGATCGCGAAGGACAGCATCATCAGAAAAACACCGACGCCGCCGCTGATCCCACTCAGAATACAAAAGCAGCGTTGGGAGAGAAAGTCTTTGTCCATCATGGCACCTCGTGGGCGAGGCCCCGAACGCGCTCGCAATCCATACAGGCATCTTCTGTTTCGATATACGCGGACACCATTGCCCAGGTTCCACTTTTTCTGTCCAGACGCGGGCAAAGTCGTGGAGCCACGCTGTGAGCCAGCCAGCGCATCCTCCAGCGCATCTTGGCCGAGAGGTTGAGAGCATGGTATACCTAACCGGATGAACCATACACGCAGATTGGGTTCACTACGCCGCCGCATGGCCGCGGCAAAGGTCTCGGCCCTGCTGGTCACACACGGGCCGGATGTTCGCTGGCTGTGCGGTTTTACCGGGTCGAGCGCTGCCCTGGTGGTCACGCGCCGCCGGGCGCAGCTCTTTACCGATGGCCGCTATCGTGCGCAGGCCGCAGAGGAAACCGTGGGTGCGCGCGTGGAGATCATTGGCTCGGCACCAGCGGTCGCCGCTGTGCAATGGGCAGCCGCGCAACCGGAGCTTGCCCAGCCGAAACTTCAGCCCGATGCATTCAGTGTAGGATTCGATCCCGCCCAAACCACCGTCGCCGCGCTTGCGCAGTGGCGCGCCGCGCTGCCCGCGAGGCTGAGGCGCACTCTGCTGAAGCCGCTCGAAGCCGCACTGATCGAGCCTCTGCGCTGGCTCAAGGACCCCGACGAGTTGGCCATCCTGGCCGAGGCGGCCCAGCTTGGCTGCTCGCTCTTTGATCACCTGCTGGGGTTCATCCGGCCTGGGATGACGGAAATGGCGGTTGCCGCGGAGTTGGAGTATCAGGCGCGGCGGCGCGGAGCCGAAGGCATGTCCTTTGACAGCATCGTAGCCTCCGGCGTGCGTTCGGCACTGCCCCATGGGCACGCCACCGAGGCGCGGCTGCCCAAACGCGGGTTTCTGACCCTCGACTTCGGTGTTATCCTCAAGGGTTACTGTTCGGATATGACGCGAACTGTTTGCCTCGGCAAACCGACAGCACGCGAACGCGAAGTGTATGAGGCTGTGCTCGCAGCGCAGGAGGCTTCGGTGGCAGCGGTTGCGGCGGGGGTTTCCTGCGGCGCGGTCGATGAGGCAGCGCGAAGTATTCTGCGGTCAGCGGGAATGGGCGAGGCGTTTTCCCACTCGACTGGCCACGGCGTGGGCCTCGAGATTCACGAAACGCCGCGCATCGCTGCCAGACAGGCGGGTAAACTGGCTCCGGGCATGGTCATCACCATCGAGC
>JAJZFR010000227.1 GCA_021805265.1 Acidobacteriota bacterium
AGGAAGTTGCGGGTGGTGTTGCCGAAGGTACCCAGCGGCTCGGGCGTGAAGGATGTGGTATCGAAGTACTGGTGCGCCGGAGTTGCCCGTGGATTGTGGGTCGCGATTTTGAAGTTCGAGGTCTGCGGCACATCGGCGCAGCCAAAGAAGCTGAACGTATCGCACCAGTAGGAGCGGTCGGTGCCCATGTTGATGCCGATGGGAAAGCCGGTCTGGAAGGCGGAGACGCCGCTCACACCCCAGCCGGTTACCAGCTCGCGGACAACTGGATTGTCGTGCATCAGGTGGAAGTTGGGAACCACATAGACGTAGGAGAGTGCGAGGCGATGACGGGCATCGAAGTCCGATGAGCCGTAGTTGAGGTATTCAAAGCCCGGCACGTAGTTTCGTACACGCCCCTGGCTGCCGGTGCCGCTCTCATAGCCGGAACCATCGTCCAGCGCATGGGAGTAGGTGTAGGCGGCGGTGAACTGAAATCCGTGGGTCATGGCCTTGATCAGGCTGGCCTGGAAGGAGTTGTAGTTGGCGGAACCCTCCGAGTCCTGCCGGGCAACCGAGAGGTACCACGGCAAACCGTTGGGAAGCGAAGCAATCGCACCGTTCCCCGTTCCGGGAACAATGGCGGGCTGAGCGGTGTATTGCGGGAAGAACAGGTGAATCTGTGCCGGATTCGCCGCGCAGGCGGGATTGGCAAGGCAGGCTGCGTGCCCGGCTGGGGTGATGTAGTCGCCCTCATGCCAGGTAGCGAGCCTGTGTGAAACCGAACCCACGTAACCGACCATAAGCACCATGCTGCTGGTCAACGCGCGCTGGATATTCAGGTTGTAATTGTAGGTGTAGGGCACGTTGTAGTTTGGCGTGAAGGTAGACAGGCCCAACTCATTGTTCACACCCCAGTTGACCGTTCCTCCGGCTTTGGGAACCGTGTAGGGGAAGGGATTGGCTTCCGAACCGTTTCCGGCAATGTCCACGAAGGGATTGGCAAAACTCGGGCTGCCGCCGAAGTCCCCGGCACCGTGGTCAAAGAAGAGCGCCGGAGGATCGGTCAGGTTCTGCAGGGACTGCTCTTCCTGGTCGCGGTTGAAGTAGACGCCAAAGGCACCGCGAATGGACATCGAGTGTGATCCGGGAGCGCCGATGAGCTTGGACGGGCCATTCGAAGGCGACCAGGCAAAGCCGAAGCGTGGAGCGAAGTGGTCGAAGCGCGTGGGAATGCCGCCAGCCTCGTTACAGCCAGGGTCGCCGTTGTAGGCCAGTCCCGGAGGGCCTCCGGGGTATATCTTCGACGTTGTACTGCTGTTGGACCAGCAAACAATGCCTGACCCACCGAACTGCTTGTTCTGGTTTGGCCCCTCGACATCCCATGCCAGGCCGTAGTTGAAGGTGAAGTCCGGCGAAAGCCTCCAGCTATCCTGCGCGTAGGCATAGGCCTCGATGGCCAGCGCATCGATGAAGCCGTCGCTGGTCTGCTCGTAGAGATCGGGAATGCCGAGCGCGAAGTCAATGACCGGGTCGCCCGAGCTGTAGGTGCCCTGACCGTTGTAGGAGTAGTAGCCGTTGTTCAGGTAGCCGAAGGGATTGTGAACCCGGAACTGCTCGTAAGTACCGCCAAACTTCAGCGTATGATTGCCGCGGACCCAGGTCAGGTTGTCGGCAAAGCTGAGGTTGGTGTCGATACGCGGCTGGGGGCCTTCATAACTGTTGCCCAGGCTGAAGTAGCTGCCGATACCCATATAGGGTACACCTGACTGCGGTAGCTCCGGAGTGATGCTGAATCCAAGCGCGCTGGGCTGGGAAGGCGTGGACGGGATCACCGAGGGGAAGTTGTTGCGGTAGTAGCCCGCGTGCAGTTCATTCAGCAGGCTGGCGCTGAAGGTGTGGGTATAGGACGCAGTGAATACCTTGATGTGGTCGGTCTGGACCTGGCCAAAGCCGGGGAAGCTGCCGCCGCCAAAGGAGATTGTGTTAAAAGCGGGAGCCGACTGAAATATGGTGGAAGCCCAGATGGCATCCTGCGGCGTGATGGTGTAGTCCACGCGCACAATACCCTGATCGTTGGCCGCCGTGTTCAACGCGTTGAAGGTGTAAAGACTGCCGGGCGTGTTTGCCTGGGGCACATAGGTCGAAATCAACTTGCTGGCTAGCGGATTCCACATGGTGGTGGGGATGTTGACCGTGCCGCTGGCGAAACACTGTGACCATTTGGTTCCCGCCGCGCAGGAGCCGATGGCGAAAGGAATCGGGTTGTTGGTCAGGCCAGCGCTGTTTGCAGCACCTGTTGCGTAGTTGGGGTCGGAGGAGAACTGTCCACTCAACTGGTTCGTCGACAGGGTGGGATTGACGGCTGTGCCAGCCGTGCGATTCCGCAAACCCTGGTACGCCAGAAAGGCGAAGAGCTTGTTCTTGACCACCGGGCCGCCGAGGGTGCCGCCGTATTCATTCTGATGGAAGACGGGGCGAACCTGGGAGAAGTAGTTGCCGTTGTTGAGGAAGGTGTCGCGGTAGAACTCGAAGCCGCTGCCGTGGAACTCGTTGGTGCCGCTCTTGATCACCTGGTTGAGCACCGCGCCGGAGTTACGCGCGTACTCCGGGTTCATGGTGCTGGTTTCGATATTTTCTTCCTGCAAGGCGTCGGGGTTGATCTGGATGCCCTGATTCTGCAGCGGGCCATCGTTCATGTCCGCGCCGTCCACAACAAAGCTGTTCTGCGGGGTTTCACTGCCGTTGCTGGAGAAGGTGCCGAAGCGATCAGATGCCTCGACCACGCCCGGCTCCAGCTTCTGGAGGCCGGATACGTCACGGCCTTCGAGCGGAATCCCCTCGAGCTGGGATGCTGTGGCAACCTGCTCGAGCTGGGTGTTGGTGGTTTCCACCTGGAGCGCCGTCGCGGTGACGGCGACGGTCTGGCTGGCGCTGCCGACCTTGAGCTTGGCATCGGTATCCCAGTTTGCCGCAGCCGTCAGGTTGATGCCCGATGACTGGAAGGTCTGGAAGCCATTCGCGTCAACGGTCACCGAATACGGGCCGCCGGGAATCAGCGGGGTGACCTGGTAAAAGCCGCTGGTGTTGGTGGTCGTGTGCGAGGCAACGCCGGTCGAGGTGTTGAGTACGGTAACCTTGGCGCCGGAGACAACCGCGCCCGTCGAATCCGTAACCGTGCCGTGGATGGTGGCTACGGTGATCTGGGCCTGAGCAACCGGGCTATCTACCAGGGCTACAACGCCGGCCAGGGGCAATAGAACGGCTGCAAAAAGGGCTTGCGCGAATCGCACCCGTATGGAGCAGCCCGAGGAACGATGGGTGGCTCGGAATCATGTGTTCTCCTTGAAAGTGTGGAACATCTGCCATATTCGAAGTCGTGTTGTTGCGATTCAAGCTCTGCGCGATCGACCATGCGCGGACAAATGTACAGTTCCGCACATTTATTAGCAATTTTACGGCCATTCCAGGGAATCACACGATCTGGATATATGCTCAATATAATGAACAACATATATAGATCCTCCCAGAACTGCCAGCACGAGTTTCTATGAAAAACAGAATAAATTCAGGAGAAATATTCGAAAAGAAAGAACTGTGCATCGAGAACCACGCATCGAGAACCGCGCATCGAGATCGCCCATCGCGTTCGCTCTGCGCGGATTCTCGACCTGACTCCAGTGCGCATGGTTTCCGTCAGCTTTCCTGTAACAGTCACAGACGCCAGGATTGCGTCAGAGTGGCGAGCCAACTGGCGCAATGCGCTGGAACAGCACAGCGGAGTGGCTGGCTTCAGCGATGCAGGATGGATTGCAGCTTTTCGCCCTGGGTGGCCAGCTCCTGGAGGAAGCCTTCGACCTGTTCGGCGAGCGACTGGGCCTCGTTGAGGTAGCCGGGGAGGGCTTGCCAGACAGCAGCGAGGGCGGCTCGCTCTTCAACCAGAGCGAGAGCCGTTCCGGCGGCGGCGACGGCCAAGCCGGCTCGGCGGTGGCCGGTGAGGACCAGCGCGCCAGCAGCAAGCAGCGAACCGGCGGCGAGGAGATTGGCCCAATCCTTCCAGTCTGTATGCTGCGCGGCCAGACTCGGCGTGTCCTGACGCTGCGTGGCGGGCACGTCAGACGTATCAGATTTATCCGACACATCGACTTTATCCGACACATCGACGGCCGACCGCAATGGGGCATTCGCCTGGGTATTGGCCTGGGCATTGGCCGGGAAATTCATCGGGGAATTGGAAGACGGCGGCACAGCCACCGGGCCTTTGGCAGCCGAAGGCCACTCGCCGGCCAGGCTTCCTGAAACCCAGGCGGACTCGCGGGCGGATTGGCGAGCAGGCTGGCCGGGAGTCTGGCCAGCGTAGTGGCCAGCAGACTGGCTAAACGGGGCCGTGTGCGGCGCAGCAAAGGTCTCCGTGGTCTCAGTGAAACGGGGGCGATAACCCTGCGGTGTCGGAATTGCGTCCGGGATAGGCACTGCGACCATTCAGAACTCTCCTTGCTGCTGGGCGGCGCTTGCAAGACCGCGTTTCTTGCTCCTTCCCGGCGGAAAACCGCAGGGGAAGAAGGCTGATGTTTGGCTAATCCAAATCAAACTCGCGAAATGGCTTGCCCTCTGGCGCGTCCTTGGCCTTGCGCAGGGCCTCGGCAAAGCGCTTTTCCAGCAAGTCGCTCTTGTTCTTCTCTGCCTCGACGGACTGGCGAAAGATGGACTCCTTGCGGTCGTCCTGTTCGCGCATGGCCTTCGCGGCGGTTTCAAGGTCTTCAAAAGTGCGCTTGCGCGGGGCTGGAGTGTGACTGAGGATTGCGCCGGTCTCGGCATCGATGCGCAGCGACGCGCCGCAGTCGGGGCAAACCGAATCGACCACCGAATTGGAGCGCTTCCCTGCCATTGTTGCGATCTCTGATTGAATTGTAGGGGGACTACGGCTGCTGGCGCATCCTGCTTCGGTAACATTTCGGGCAGTGTAGTTATACTTCTGGTTACTACTCAGACGATTACCTTTGCTTGTTACGCGGCTTCCCTCACCCGCTCGATGAGCAATTTTCAGTGCCGGGAGGCGAGAAAAATCCCGCCTGAGAGAGGCGGGACCGGGTACAAGAGCATTTTCACTTCACATCCCTGCTTTTTGGCCGAGTTGCGGGTGGCGATTTCCTGGGGAAATCGCCACTTTACTTCACGGTTTCTGTAAGCACTTGAAGTGAAAATGCCCGAGCGGTGGATGGAGCCGGACAGGTTATTCGCGATGCGCAGCGCTGGCCAGTCTGGCCTCAGCCTCATCGATAACGCGATTGGCCTGGGCGTAGGCTTCGGCGCTGTCGCCCGCAGCTTTCCACAGGGCGTGGCCGTGATCGAGCTGCTCCTGGGCGCGCGGAAGATCGATATCGGCGGGCAGAATTGCATCGTTGGCCAGGATGGTGACGCGCTCCGGGAGCACCTCGACGAACCCCCAACTGACGTTGAAGCGCGTGGCAGCCGAGCCGGAAGCCAAGCCGGAAGCAGCGCCGTGCAGGCTAACATCGCCCGCGCCCAGCTCGGCAAGCAGGGGCGCAGCGCCGTAGAGCACCTCGA
>JAJZFR010000060.1 GCA_021805265.1 Acidobacteriota bacterium
TATCGCAAGCTCACGATTGCGGTGAATCTGGTTTTTCTTCTGGTCACGCTTCCACTCGGGCTTCGTCTGGGGAGCCAGTTCATGCCGTCGCTGTTCGAGGGTTCCGCGCTGTACATGCCCACGGCGCTGCCGGGGCTTTCGATTGGCCAGGCCAAGGTGCTGCTGGAGGAGCAGGACAGAATTCTGCGGATGTTCCCTGAGGTTGAGAGCGTCTTTGGCACGGTAGGACGCTCAGACAGCGCGACCGACAATGCGCCCCTCGATATGTTCGATACGACGCTGATGCTGAAGCCGCGCCGGGAATGGCCGGCGGGGATGACCTACGCAAAGCTGATGGAGGTGATGGATGCGCGGCTCCAGTTCCCCGGCCTTTCGAACACGTGGACCATGCCGGTGGAGAACCGGCTGGACATGGAATTGACCGGCATCAAGACACCGCTCGGGATCAAGGTGCAGGGAACGACGGTGGATGGCATTGAAGAGCTTGCTTCACAGATTCAGACCGTGCTTTCGAGCATGCCGGAGGTCAGCTCGATCTTTGCGGAAAAAGTGGCGGAGGGCTTTTATGTGAATGTCGCGGTGGATCGCGAGGCGGCTGCGCGCTACGGTCTGACGATCGCGGATGTGCAGACTGCGGTGTCGTCGGGAATCGGGGGAGCGGACGTCGCCGAGAACATCCAGGGACGGGAGCGGTACCCGATCCATGTTCGCTATCAGCAGGGGTTTCGGGACAGCGTGGAGCGGATGGGCGGGGTTCTCATCGGGACACCTTCGGGGGCGCAGATTCCGCTGGGCGAGGTGGCGAAGATTTCGTTCTCGAAAGGGCCGGCGATGATCCGGGACGAAGACGGCGCGCTGACCGGCTACATCTACATCGACCTGAAGACGACGGACTACGGCGGGTTCGTTGCGCAGGCCGATAAGCAAATCCGCGAGAAGCTGAAACTCCCCGCGAATTACAGCTTTCAGTGGTCGGGCGAATACCAGTTCGAGCAGGTGGCGAAGCAGCGCCTGAAGCTCATCCTGCCAATTGTCTTTTTCGTGATCTTCGTGTTGCTGTACATGGTCTTCCATTCCGTGACGGAGGCGCTGGTGCTGATCTTTCCGACGATCTACGCGATGACGGGAGGGTTGCTGCTGCAATGGCTGCTCGGCTACAACTTCAGCGTGGCGGTGGCGGTGGGCTACATTGCGCTGTTTGGCGTTGCCGTGGAGACCGGCGTGGTGATGGTCGTCTATCTGCATGAAGCGCTGGAGCAGCGGCTGAAGACGGGAGAACCGCTCACCAACGCGGAGATTGAGGCAGCGGTGATGGAAGGCGCGGTGCTGCGGCTACGGCCCAAGCTGATGACGGTGATTGCGGTTATCGCGAGCCTGGTGCCGATTCTGTGGGAGACGGGCATCGGGTCGGATGTGATGAAACCGATTGCCGCGCCCATCGTGGGCGGGATGATTACTTCGACGATTCATGTGCTGATTCTGGTTCCGATCTTCTTTGTGATGATCAAGGAACGGGCATTGCAACGCGGGCAACTGGTTGCAAGCGGGGAAGCGGCGACCGCTTCGGCGGAGAGGGAGAGTTTGTAAGCGCTGGAACGGGTCTTGTGGAATGCGCGTGCAATGCGGCGGGGTCGGTCAGTTCACGTCGCTGGCGGTGTAGACCTGAACGGGAGCGGTCGAGATCAGTGGGTCCACGACGAGCACAGTGCGGACCTCGCCACCGACCAGGGGCAGGGCTGCGGAGACGTAGATGCTCTTGCTGGTGGTGGTGAGGGTGGTTCCGCTGGCGGCGATGACCATGAAGAGGGTAGAGGATGGGATGGAGACATATCCCGAGGTAGCGCCGACGGCGATGGCGGTGATGACCGGCTTGGCCGAGGCGTAGTCTGCGGCGGTGGTGCCAGCGAGGAAATAAACATCGATGGGTCCGGTGGAGGGTGCCTGGTTGAGGATACGAAAGTCGGAGTGTCCGCTGGGCGCTGGCGTGGACTGGTCTTCGAGCAGAGTGACCTGGTAGGTGGCGTTGATGTCGGTGATGAGGGCGGAGCTGGTCTGGTTGGCGACCAGGGAGCCGGTTGCGGTGACGAGCGGGTTGGTGCTCTGCGTAGTGGTGACGCTGATCGAGGTGCTGCTGGTGGGGCTGAAATCTCCGTAGGGCGAGATGGTTCCCTGGCCTATGTTCGTCGCGAGCAACGACCCCTCGACATAGACATTGAGCGCCGGTGCGTTGTAGGAGGCGTCAATGACCCGGACCAGGCTGACAGGGGTGTAGCCCTGAACGTGTTCGCAGCCAGCCAGGAGAAACGCAGCAGCGAGGCTGGCGACGATGGCCAACGCGAGATCGGTCAAGCGGTTTCCGCGTATCTGCCTGCGCGGTGCTCTCCAGCCTTCGACCTGTCTGCCAAACCCGTTCACGGTAGTTCTCCGCATCGCGCGCAACCGGATCGTGACTTCCTCGATCCAGAGCTTGCCGGATGCATACGTTATTTGCGAACTCTTTTGCAACTTTATCTTAATCGGCGGGACAGCGGTACACGGAGTCTTCGAGCGGCCAACCGGCGGGAGGAATCGAAGTGCACACGGAGGTTCTCCTTGCGCGGTTCCCAGTCATCTCAGTTCGGACGACAGGGACGGATCTCAGCCGGATTCAACTTGCCGAGAGATAGACGAAGCGAAAGACGAACAGGATAGCGAGGAGATAGAGAAGCCAGTCCTGGCGTCGGATTTTTCCGGCGGCCAGGTGCAACACGGCCCAGGCGATGATGCCGAATCCGAGTCCGTTGGCGATCGAGTAAGTGAGGGGGATGAGGATCAGGGTTAAAAATGCGGGAACGGCGACGAGGGGATCGGTCCATCGGATTTCGGTGACCATGGTGAGCATCATGGAACCGACGAGGATGAGGGCGGGCGCGGTGGCGGCGGCGGGGACGACCGCGACAAACGGCGCGGCGACCAGGGCGACCAGAAAGAGCAACCCGGTGACGATGGCGGTGATGCCGCTTCGCCCGCCCGCCGCTACTCCTGCGGTGGACTCGACATAACTGGTCACGGTCGAGGTTCCGGTCAGGGATCCCGCGACTGTGGCGACGGCGTCGGCGAAGAGAATCCGATTGAGGCGGGGGATGGAGTGATCGGCGGCGAGCAGCCCGGATCGTTTGGTGACCGCGACCAGAGTTCCCAGATTGTCGAAGAGGTCCACGAAGAAAAAAACGAAGACAATTTCCAGCAGGCCGACGTGGAATGCTGCAGGAATATCGAGCTTGAATGCCGTCGCGGTGAGGCTGTGTAGGCCACTGGCAGCGGGCGACCAGTGAACCAGGCCGAGCATCCAGGCGACCAGCGTCACCGTGAGCACGCCGATCAGGATCGAGCCGCGCACCTGCCAGATTTCCAGCGCTACCATGATGGACAAGCCAAGCAGAGCGAGCGCGGTTTGCGGGTCGCGAACATTGCCCAGGCGCACCATGGTGGCCGGGTCGGCGACGACGAGGCCGGCTTTGGTCAGCCCGATGAAGGCAATGAACAGACCGATGCCGCAGGCGACAGCGGCGTACAACTCCTGAGGAATGGAACGGAGGATCAACTGGCGGATGCCGCAGGCGGTGAGCAGGAGAAAAATGACGCCGGAGAGAAAGACCGCGCCGAGAGCCGTCTGCCAGGGGATGTGCATCTTGAGGCAGACGGTGTAGGTGAAGTAGGCGTTCAGACCCATGCCGGGCGCCAGAGCAATGGGGTAACGCGCCACGATGCCCATGAGGATGGAGCCGAAGGCGGCGGAAAGACAGGTGGCCGCGGTGACCGCAGGCAGTGGCATTCCGGTCTGGGCCAGGATGGCCGGGTTGACCAGAACGATGTAGGCCATGGTGAGGAAGGTGGTCGCGCCGGCCAGCGATTCGGTGCGCCAGTTGGTGCCCAGCCGCTCAAATTCAAAATATCGTTCGAGAAATGTGCGCATGAATAGCCCAAGCAAAACACACTCCGCTCGGAACTCCAAGCAAATTCCTGCGGCGGGAGAGCAAAGGCGGGGCAAGCAAAGCCTGTGCAGCAATGAGAAATCGGCGACCCCGACCTTGAACGCCGACGCTGGCGGTCACGCTCGGGATGGCTATCGGGCGATTCCTGCGGGAATCCGAACAAAGCTCGCACGCTTCCTCGAGTTGGGGAGCCGGGCCGAGCAGTATGCGAAGCCGTTTCCGAGCCGCTCGAAATGTGTGCGGTGTTTCTATTGCTCCGGTTCAAAGCGCACAGGAGTTCAGCACGGACCGGGACCGGTAAGCGGAGTTGCTCGTCACTCCATCCTGAGGGCCTGCATGGGATCGATGGCGGCGGCGCGGCGGGCCGGAAGCCACGCAGAGGCCAGTCCGCAGGCGAGCAGGACGAGTGTGACGACGGCCAAGGTCCAGGGATCGTGGGGCTGGACTCCGTAGAGGAACATGCGCAGCAGCAGGCTGGAGAACCAAGCCAGGACCAGGCCGAGAGCCGAGCCAGCGAGCAGCATCCAACTGGCCTGGCGCAGGACGAGTGCCATGACCTGGCCGCGCTGAGCGCCCAGAGCCATGCGCAAGCCCAGCTCGCGGGTGCGCTGGCTGACCAGGTAAGCCAGCAGGCCGTAGATGCCGGAGACGCAGAGCAGAAGTGCGCAGCCGCCAAAGATTTCCAGCAGGCGTGTGACCAACTGCTGGCTGCCGTAGGAGTCTTCGACGATCTGGTTCATGGTGGTGATGTTGCTGTTGGCCAGCTCCGGGCTGGCACTGCGGAGTAACTGGCGGAGGTCGGGGATGATGGAAGCGGGCTGGCGGGCGGTGCGGACGGCCAGGTCCATCGCGACTCCTTCGGTGGCGTGGTACAGGCTGCTGTCGGGCATGATCTGCGGGAGGCAGACTTCGATTTCGGGTTGGGACTGTTGGGCGAGAGAGACCTGGCGCTCGTCGTCGAGTACGCCGATGACGGTGGCGCGACGATTGTTGCCGTAGTTCACCAGTGGCGTTCCGAGAAATTTTCCTGGGTCGCCGTCCTGACCGGTGAAAGCCCTGACGAAGGCGCGATTGACGACGACAACCGGTGGCGAGTTGGGCGTGTCGCCGGCGTTGAAGAAGCGTCCACGGGCCATGCGGAAGTCGAAGACCCGCTGCATCTGTGGACTGACGGCGCGAAACTGGGACTTCAACTCGCGCTGGCGTACATCGCTGGCGGTGTTGCCGTCGGCAGAGAAGGTGTAGATCATGGAGAAAGTTTTGCCGAGCGGGACCTCGGTCATGAGCGCGGCGTCCTGGACGCCGGGCATGTGCTCGGCCCGTTCGAGGAGGGGCTGATAGAGGTCAGTGAGCATGTTTCTTCCAGCGAACTTGTAGCCGGGAATGGTCATGTTAGCGACGAAGATGTGATCGGTGCTGAAGCCGAGCGGAACGTGGCGCAGGACGTAGAGGGTGCGCAGGAGCAGGCCGCAGGCGGCCAGCAGTGTGAGCGACATGGCGATCTGCGCAACGACGAGAACCGCGCGCAAGCGATGCTGGGCGCGGCCCGCGCCGCTCTGCTGACTGCCCTGGC
>JAJZFR010000303.1 GCA_021805265.1 Acidobacteriota bacterium
GGAATCGTAGCCAGTCGCGCGTATGTATCCACCGGCACAAAAAACAGCGAAACACTCGCCGCCACCGTCAGCCCCACCGTCGCGCTCAGCGCCGCCACCGGCCTCCAGCGTGCAATCAGAAACAGAACGCAAACCAGCGCCGCCAGCGAAGCCACAAACCCGCCCCGCGAAGCCGTCAGAACCACCGCCAGCAACCCCACCGGAAGATACCCCAGCGCAAGCCAGCGAACCACCCGCCGCCCATCCGTCGCAAACAGCAGCGCCGCCACCGGAAATCCCAGGTCCAGAAACCGCGCCACATCGTTCGGGTCCTGGCCCTCGGCCACAAACCGCGTCTGCTCCGCTACCACCGCCGAGCTCACGGAACTGAAGTTCACCAGTGTCAGCACAGCCAGCACCCAGCAGCCCGCAACCAGCGCCCGCAACAGATTCCGCAGGTCGTCGGCAGTCTCCACAAACTCCCACGCCACCCACACAATCGCCATCACCTGGAAATAGGCGCGCATCTTGATCAGCGTCTCCGCCGGCTCGATCGACCAGAGGCAGCTCGCGGCAAAATAAAGAAACAGCGCCAGCGTCAGCCACTGCATTCTCCCTGGCGTCCGCAGCCCTTTCCGTGCCAGCGCCGCCGGAATCGCCCCCGCCAGCAACACCAACCCCACCAGCCGCGCGATATTTCCCACCGGCTCGCCCAGTTCCAGCGCATACTCCCACGGCACCGCGAAGGCATACAACACTACCAGCACGGCGACCACTCTCTGCATGGCGAATACCCCTGCGTCGAAAGCATTTTCCGGAAAGGTGAAGACCAGAACCATGCTGCGGATTGGATTTTTCCTCAGGAAAAATCCACCCTCACGAACTTCGGAAAGTTTACTGTATTCCGGAAAATGCCTTAAAATCTCTGCGAATACACCAGTCCCGCGTACAGCGAAACCCCGATCACTGACTGGATCGCTGCCTCCAGGCTCTTGTTCAACAGGTTCTTGGTCGCGCTGTCCGGCACATACAGAATGTCCTGGTCCCGCACTGGCAGATCCGGATCCTGGCCGCGTATCATCCGCTTCAGGTTCAGCGTCGTCATCGTCCGGCCGCCCTTCTGATTCCGTATCAGGATCGCCTTGTTCGATACCGCATTCGGCGTCGCCCCCCAGGCCAGCGAAAGCGCTTGCACCACCGTCAGCCCCTGCGTCGGGTCCACCGCAAACCCGCCCGGCCTCACTACGTCCCCGATCACGTACACCAGCCCCGCCCGGCTCACCAGCACCGTATCCCCTGGCTCAAGCTCCGGATTATGCTCCGTCTGCGTATCCGTACCGCTCGGGTCCATCACCACCGGATGTGCCGTGTGCGGATCCTCGCGATGAACGATGCTCACCAGGCGACCCGCCGTCGGCGTCATCCCGGAAGCCGCCGAAATCAAATCCAGCAGCCGATGATGCGTCGTGTAGGCGTAAACCCCAGGTCGCGCCACCTCGCCCAGCACGCTCACGTCCTGGCCCGCTGCATTCGTCACCAGCACCTTCACCTCCGGGTGCAGCAGCATCCCGTCCTCGACCAGCGCCTTCTCGATCACCTGCTCCGCTTCGCTCTCGCTCATCCCTGCCACCTTGACCGCGCCAATCATCGGCAGGTTCACCGTTCCACCCCCGGAAACCCTCACCGTCGAGTGAAACTCCGGGGTATGAAACTCGCTCACGTCCAGAAAATCCCCGCCATGGATCGGCAGCGCCATCGGCAATCCCAGCGCGGCATTCCCCGACGGATTCCCTGCCGCATTCGCTGGCGCATCCGTGGGCACCGCCGTGTTCCAGATCGGCGGAGCCGTCTTCGGATTCGGCACAAGACCCGGCGGCCCATCCTGCGCGAACGGTGGCACCACCCCGGTCGGAACTCCCGACGTGCTCGGCAGCGGAGCCTGCCCACGCGCTCCCGCGCCGGCCCCCAGCAAACACCCCAGAACCAACAACGCCGCAGCCTTCGACCGAGCCGCTGGCGACAAAGCATCCAGAAACAACGCCCCGCCCACCGCCAGCCACCCTCCGCAAACCAGGGTAATCGCCAGATACAGCGGCAGATCCGGAGCCACCGGCTTGAATGGTGCCCGCGCCGGGTCCACCACCGTGATGCTCGCCCCATGCGCTCCGGCATTCAGCCGCGCCTCGCGAATCTTCGCGTCCAGCCGCGTAATCAGCTCCCGCCCGGCCAAAACCCGCGCCCGCAGAACAGCATCCTGCAACGTCACACTGTTACGCTGCACACTTCGGTCCGAAGCCGCCTGCCACTCCCCACGCAACAGCTTCTCGCGATCCGTCGCCTCCTGGCTCATCCGCCGAAATCCCTCCAACAGGCTTGTGTTTGCAGCCTTGATCTGCGAGTCAATGCTGTCCAGCGACTTCTGCAGCTCCACCACCTGGGGAAACTTCGGCCCATGCTCCGCACGCCACTGGGCCATTTCGACCGCCAGTTCGCTCCGCCGCGTCTCCAGTCCGAGCGCCAGCGTCGCCCCGCCGGCGCCCATCGCCGCCGCCAACTCAGGGTTCGCAGCCAACACCTGCTCCGGATCGCCCTGCTGCGCCTCCCGGTACATCGCCTCCCGCACAATCCGGTCGCCCGTCGCCGCCGCCAGTTGACGACCCAGGTCCTCCACCTGCTGCTCTTCCGGGTCGCGCGCTATCTCGACCGACTCCCCGTTGGCCAGCGTCTGCTCGCTCGTCAGGATTCCGTGCTGCTGCTCAAACTCCGCCAGTGCGCGCTCATTCCCTTCCGCTTCCCTGGTCAGAGCAACCAACTGCCCCTCCAGCCAGCCAGCCGACTCCGCCGTCGCCGCCATTCGCATCGCTGTCTCCTCGGCCATGTAGTCGGCAACCAGCCGGTTCACCACCTCCGCTGACAGCGTTGCGCTGCGGGTGCGAAAGCTCACCTCGATCAGCAGCGTCCGCGGCAGCGCCCGCGCGTGCAACAGCTTGTCGAACCGCTCCAGCAGGTAGCTCTCGGCCTCCGCGCCTGGCGCTCCCAACCCCCCATTCCCCCTCAGACCGGGAAACTTCGTCGCGCAGTGTGGGCAGAACGCCGGATTTTCATACAGCTTCAGCTCCCCGATCACTCGCCACGCCAGCCGCTCGCTGCGCAGCACATTCACGATCGTCTCCAGTTGCAGCGGCGTACTCAGAATCGAAGCCGGCGCTATCGCCTCCGCCGCCGCCAGCGAAACCGACGGGCTGCTCTGCATCGCCAGCGCAACCGTCCCCTTCGCTTCGTACTGGTTCGGTGCGATCAGGCAATACACCACGCACAACGCAAGCAACCCGCCCAGCGTCAGACCCACAAAACGACGACGACGCAGCAGCAGCGCCACCAGCCCGCGAACCGTATACGTTCCCCCGCTGCTCACCTCTGACCACTCGCCACCGGAATCGCGGGCCGGCTCGCGTGTGGACTCGCTCATCCCCGTCTGATCTTCCCGCTCAGCTCCCGAATCCGCCACGGTGCCTCAACCTCAAACCGTAAAGTAACCACCCGCGACCGGAATAGCCCGGTTACCCAGGTTCCGATCAAAAGCTGTAGAGCGTGTTTCATAAATCAGAAAATCCGGAAACACCTCGGATGAGACCCGCAATCAAAGCGGGTCTCAAGAAATCGACCGAAGCCGCTTCGGCATATATGAAACACGTTCTAGAAGTAACCAAAGTGTGCTGGATCAGGACACATCCGTCAAATCCCGCTCAACAATCCCGTTCAACAGCCCAGCCTCCGATACCACTCCACCGTCCGCCGCAACCCCTCGCGAAAATCCACACTCGGACGGTAACCCAGCAATTCCTTCGCCAGAGAAATATCGGCCAGCGAATGCCGAATATCGCCAGCCCGCGGCTCGCCGTAGTTCACCGGGCCGTCATAGCCCGTCAGTTCGCGCAGCAGTTCTACAACCCGGTTCAGCGTGATCCGCTCCCCCGTCGCCAGATTCATCACCCGCCCGCTCACCGTTGCCGCCTCTGCGGCCAGCAGATTTCCCTCCACCGTATTCTGAATAAACGTGAAGTCGCGGCTCTGCTCCCCATCCCCATGAATCGTCGGCGCTTCCCCCGCCAGCATCCGCCGGCAAAACACCGCCAGCACCCCGGAATACTGCGAGGTCGGGTCCTGGTACGGTCCAAAGACGTTGAAGTACCGCAGCGCCACCGTCTCCAGCCCATACACCCGCGTAAACGAGCGCATATAGTTCTCCCCCGCCAGCTTCGCCACCGCATACGGCGAGATAGGATTCGGCAGCATCTCCTCATGCTTCGGCAAGGTTGGCGTGTCGCCATAGGCCGACGAAGACCCCGCATACACCACCCGCCGTACCCCGGCTTCGCGCGCCGCCACCAATAACTGCAGCGTCGCCTCCACGCATGCACGGTTGCTCGCCACCGGGTCCACCACGGATCGCGGCACCGACGGCAGCGCGGCCTCGTGAAAGATCACCTCAACCCCGGCGCAAACCCGCGACGCGACCGAGGCGTCCGCCAGATCCCCTTCCACAAACTCCATCCCATCAAGACCCGTCAGGTTGCTCCTCTTGCCCGTGGCAAAGTTGTCCACCCCGCGAACCCCTGCCCCGCGTTCGAGCAGCGCAGCCGCGATGGATCGCCCAATGAACCCAGCCGCTCCCGTCACCAGATACTTCGCCAACGCCAACCCCCCAATCTCTGTCCCGCACGTCTCCAGAATACAGCCGCTCTCTCCACCCTATCCCGACAACCGACCCCGAAAAAACCGTCTCCACGCTTGCGTACAATTACCCCGCAGGCGAGCACAATGGGAAGCAGAGCCGGAAAACCGCGTTCCATCGCGCTCTCGAAGGCTCGTTTTTTCGCGATTTTCACCCATTTCTGAAAAAATGACCCCTGTTTTTCGTACCTTTTGTTCGCCTTTTTCTTGTAAACCATTTACATTGAACAGGATACAATTCAAAAAATGCACCATTCAGAGTGCAAATATCGCAAACTACCTGCTTTCGGCTAACCGTTCCGCCAACCCCGGAAATGAGTCCTTCCCACGGCCAGTCCAATCGCCAGCCGTGGCAAAGGTGTACAAACTTGTATCTCCATCCAGCCTCCACGCTGGATAGAATGAAAGCTGAGAGGACGAAGATATGGCTGGAACCATCTCTTCGTGGGTGTTCAGGGAGTGAATCCATCCGTACTGCAATCCTCGCCGGACAGCCGGGTCCACTCGGTCCATCCAGCCTGCCAGGCCAGCTTCGACGATCTCGAGCAACTCCTCGCCTCCTCCACGCCGCGCACTGCGGTCGTAGACTGCGACGGCACTCTCTGGAGCGGCGACTCCGGCTACGGCTTCATGATCTGGTCTATGGAACAGGGCCTCATCTCTCGCAGCGCGAGCGACTGGATCGACACTCGCCATCGCGCCTACCAGTCCGGCCAGGTCAGCGAGGCCCGGATTTGCGGCGAGATGACCCAGGTCTACGCCGGCATCAGCGAACGCGAGCTGAGCCAGGCCGCCCAAGTCTACTTCGACCTGCACGTC